>JBCBME010000078.1:0-8833 GCA_039822945.1 Pseudomonadota bacterium | reverse complement strand
CACGTCGTCGGTGCCGCCCGATGCCAGAGACCTCTCTGTCATGAGGCGGGCAAAGGTGCGGGCCTCGTCGTAAAAGCGCGAAAGCTCTGAGAGCGTCTCTGTACGGGCCTGATCCTTTTTGGCGGGCTCCGGGATGCGCGCCCCACCGAAGAGGACGATCGTGGAGTTCACGTTAGCCTCGCTCATCAGCATCTCGGGTTTGAGCAATTCGAGCTGGAGCCGCACGGGGCGCAGCTCATCGCGGCACAAGAACGCGTCATCGGCAAAGGCCAACGCATAAGCGGGTGACTGCGTTTGCGGGGTAACGGGAACCTTACGCGCGGTCTCGCGATCCTGATGCGAGCGGCGAAACGGGTGTCGTGCGTGGTCTTTCATCTCTGGCTCTCCCTGCCCTTTCTCCCTTTGTGTCATGGCAGAGCCTGCCGCGCATCCTCAAAGAAAACCCTACGGCCCGTAAACTCATGCTATGGCTGCAAAAAGCCGTGAGAGCCAAAGAAGGGGGGAGCCCGTGTTGAAATCCGCACGTCGCATCGCCGATGCCACACTGGGCCGGTGGATCCGGCATTTCTTCTTCATTCTGCTGCGGAGCTATTACGGCCTTTTTTACAACGTCAGCATTGCCGACAAAGCCAAGTTGCAGGACATGCCCGGCGGTCTCATACTGTGCAGCCATGTCAGCCGCCACGACGGGCCGATGATGTGCGCCATGCTCTATGCCACGCGACGTGTGCGCCCTGCGGTGAAGTACGATGAATATTACAGCCCTCTTCAGTGGTTTCCGCTGATGATCGCGGGCTGCGTGCCGATGTCATCTCCAAGAAGCTGGGCGCCGGAGCGCCGAAAGGCTCAAAAGGAACGTGCGCTCGGCACGATCCGCCGCATCATCGAGAACGGCAACATCGTCCTGCTTTTTCCTGCAGGGAAGCTGAAGACCCAGCGCCTCGAAGTGATCGAGCCGCACTTCAGCGGGGCCTATGACACGATTACCGCGCTCGACAATGTGCCCGTAGCCGTTATCCGGATCCGCGGCCTCAGCCCCCACGAAGAACACAAGCACGATCTCTTCTGGACCTTCATCGGCCGGCGCAAGGGGCGCCGCCATGTCCTCATTGATATCGAGATCCCGGAGACCCCGCTCGACGCCACGTTGCCGCTTGCGGAGTTCAATGCCGAACTGGAGCGTCGCTTCAACGTGGGGCTCTAGCGGCTTCCCCTTCCGCGCGGTCCGAGCTATGTGGCCCGCGATCCAAGGAAGGAAACGCCTATGTCGAACGCGCAGCTGGAAACCGCCATCGAAGCCGCCTGGGAGGCGCGCGACACCATCACGCCCGCCACGACAGGCGAGACGCGCGAGGCCATCGAAGAAACGCTGAACGCCCTCGACAGCGGCACGCTTCGCGTCGCAGAAAAGCAGGAGAGCGGAGACTGGCACGTTAACCAATGGGCCAAGAAGGCCGTCCTGCTGGGGTTTCGCCTCAAGGACATGGAACAGCAGACCGGGTCCGCGCAGGGCGGCTCATGGTGGGACAAGGTCGATTCCAAGTGGAAAGACTGGGGTGATGGCGACTGGCGCGATGCGGGCTTTCGCGCGGTGCCGAACTGCGTCGTGCGCCGCTCGGCCTATATCGCGCCCGGCGTGGTGCTCATGCCGTCATTCGTGAACCTCGGCGCCTATGTCGACAGCGGCACGATGGTCGACACATGGGCCACGGTGGGCTCCTGCGCACAGATCGGGAAGGACGTGCATCTTTCGGGCGGCGTGGGCATCGGCGGGGTGCTTGAGCCCATGCAGGCCGGCCCCACGATAATCGAGGACAACTGCTTCATCGGGGCGCGCTCCGAGGTCGTGGAGGGCTGCATCGTGCGCGAGGGCTCCGTCCTCGGCATGGGTGTCTTCATCGGCAAATCCACCAAGATCGTGGACCGCGACACCGGCGAGGTCATGTACGGAGAGGTGCCGCCCTACTCCGTCGTCGTGGCTGGCTCCATGCCCTCCAAGAACGGGATCAACCTCTACTGTGCGGTCATCGTGAAGCGGGTGGATGAACGCACCCGTTCGAAGACGGGCATCAACGAGCTCTTGCGCGACTGACCCGCGCCCGGGCGAAAGGACGCGCCATGGCCAAGGCCAAGAAACCCCAAGAGGTCTTCACACTGCTCGTGGAAGTGGGCCGGAAGGCGGGCGATGGCCTGCCGGAGGGCGCATCAGGTGCAGCCCTGATGGTCTACGCCTCGGGCGTCGATGAGGCGGAGGCCGTGCGAGAAACCGTGGCGATCCTCAAACAAGCCGACATGGCACCCCTTGATGTCTCAGGTTACGGCACGCTCTCGGAACGACTGGCGGAGGGCCATGACATCCCCGAGGACGAACAGGCGCTCATGGCCCGTGCACGGGAGGAGAATGCCGTGATCGTGGCGCAAGTAACGCCGTTTTTCGAAGACTGACGCTCAGGCCGCGCGCGTGGCGTTGAGGGACACGATCTCGTAGCCGCGCGCCACGGGCAGAGGCTCGCTCGCCGGCCGAACTGGCGCCCGGGGGCTCACATCAGCCCAAAGCGTCGTGGCCGCGGCCAGCCCTTCCCGTGGCACGGGCGACAGATCAAGGCTGCTCACTCCGATTGTCGCGTCGACCGTATCAACTTCGTCGAGGATGAGCTGGTGGTAGGTCGCCGTCGAGGCACGAGGATGAATGCGCGGCGCGCGGTGCTCTCCGATTTGGTTGACCTGCGCAAGCACGGCCTCGACCCCGAGCAGATACTCCACATCGGAGCCCTCGAGCTTCACGAGCGTCTCACCCGACAGGGTGAGATCCCGCTCAAGCCCGAGATAAGGCGCGCGCAACGTGTGCGGCGCGAAGCTGCCACGGGCAGGGAGGAGCCGTTTGACCGCCCGCATGACGCGGAGGGTGCGGCCCTCGGGTGACAAGACCCGCGCGCCCATACCGATATCCCGGATCGGGCGCATGCCCTGCGGTGTCGCCAACTCGATGCTGCCATGGATCCCCGGCATGGGCCCCGCTGGTTCAAAACCGCGCGACAAGGCCACGAAGCCCACATCGTTCTCGCGGCACATCTCGGGCGCTTCGTGCATGAGGGTGCGCAACACCGCCCAGGGGAGCGGCCTTGGTGCGGGCACGAGGCATTGCGCCAGATGCCGTGACCGCGGCTGAAAGACAGAGAGGACACCCGCGCGCGATGCGGCATCCCACGCATAGCTGATGCGAACCACCTGCAGGTCGTTGGTGATGCGCAGCGGAAGCCGGTGCTGCCAGCACCCATCGCCGATGCTGAGCATGAAATCGAGCTTATCTTCGGTCCCGAAATCGACCTTGAGCATGAAGCTCGCGCCGAGCCCGTAGCCAATGAGCGGCCGGGGGACGGTAAATTGTGCGACATCTGCCTCAAGGAGGATAGTCCCCCGCGTGGCAAGCGCATCCTCGCGAGAGGTCTGAGCTATCGGCGCGCGTTTGCGGGGCCGCCCATGAAGACCGGTAAGATCAAATTCCGCGCCCTGCGCGTCTGCGAGACCCACCCAGCTCATGCCGCGCGCTCCAACAGGAGCTGCGCCTCGAAGGCGCGCAGCGTCCGCCTGGCCGCGGGGCTATACCCATCCCCTGTGGCGGGGTCGAGCTCCGGGAAAAGCGCACAGATCTCGTCAAGCACCTCTTTGTCAAAGCACTCGGATGTTTGCGGCCCGGGCAAAAAGCTCTCTGTGGCGAGCCCTTCTGAAAAGACCACCTCATGGCGATCAAAGAGCATGTGCACATAAGTGACAAACCCGCCGACCTCCGGGCGGATCGTGCGATCGTTGACGAGGTGTTTGGCTGAGACGAGAACCTCCGCTTCACCAAAGAGAAGCTCCGAGAGCGTGTCCCGGATCAGCACACGGTGCTGGGGCGAGACGAGAAGCTGACGATGATCGCCTAGCGCACCCGCCGCGATGCGGATCGGGGCAAATTGACCGGCGGCAGGGATCGTGCGGGTGCCGATCCACCGGATGGGCTGCGGCCCGCCATCATGGGTCATGACGAGATCGCCCACTTCGAGCTCATCGATGCGACGCTCGCCATCTGGCGTCAGGATGAGCGTGCCCGCAACAAAGCAAGGGATCGTGTCGAGCGTGACAAAGGCGGTATCCGTGACGCCGTCCTCGTTGACGACGGAATAGGTGAAGACAACGTCCCCCTCATCCGAGGTCGCCTCTACGAAAAAGGTGTAGTCGTTCTGCAGCGTGATTTTCTGGCCTGATGGGAGGATCACGGTGTCCCCAATGTCAACGGGAACGCCGTTGATATGTGTGACCTCCACGATGCCGGCGGCCGCATTATCGTCGTTGCTCAACACGTCGAGCGTCTTGGTGCCGCCAGTAAAGATCGAGGCGTCGTCGTCATTGGCCACCATCACCGACTGCACGCTGCCGCCACCGATGATGACGTTGGAATCGTACCCGCTGTCGGAGGCATCCGCGATGCCGATACGGATCGTGTTCACCTGCGGATCGTTCGGGTCGGTCGTGGGGATCACCGGGATCGTCAGCGACATGGTGACGGTAAAGCCATCCATCTCGGTGTTGAACTGATCTTCGGTGTTGTCCTTATAGAGGTTGAGCGTGTCCGTCCCATTGATGGTGGTCACGGACGCGTTTCCATCACCTACGGCCATGGGCACATAGCTGCCATTGATCCAGACAGCGACGACGTCGTTGTAAATCGAGTTGGTGAACTCGGGATATTCGTCGGACGCGAAAACAAACTGCATGGTCAGCGTGTCGCCTTCCGAGGTGAAGGATACATCGAGATAGGAGGCGTCATAGGTCGTTTGACCCGCAACGGCGTTGAAGTCCGCGTTATTGTCCACGCCGCCCGAGTCCCAACTGCGCGACCCCGAAAGGTTGGATTCCGAGCTGTTGTTGGTGAAGTACCCTGCAAAGCCGGTGGAGAGGATGACACCCTCTGAGCCGGGCAGGACGTTTTCGGCCACGCCGTCTTCGTCGCTGTAGATCGCTGAAGAGAGGTTATCGCCGGTATAGCTCGCGCCGGTCACGGTGACACCTTCGCCAAAGATGGTCTCGGCCATATCTTCGGCGCTTGCCCCGTAATTGTAGTCGATCTCGACGCCTGCGACCATGCCTTGCCCCACCACCTCATGACAGGACGACGGCCGAAGGATGGCGCACCCCACGCCTCCTGGTCTTCACCGCGATATGGGACCTGCTCGATCCCTGCCCTGCCTCAGGCTCGTTGTTTATGCGTGCTTTTTTCGCGCGCTATTTCCCTGTGGATAACCCAAATCCGCGACTCTGCCTAGCGGCAATCGCCCGCGCACCGCTGGCCACTTGTGAGTGGACGAGAAGTGGCGCATCAAAAGCACATGGCCCAGAAAACCGATCCCTCTACCCCCGTCGATCCCGTTGCCCTCACAGCTGACCTCGTGCGCTGCGCCTCGGTCACGCCCGCCGATGCCGGGGCACAGGATGTGCTGCAAGAGCTTCTGGGCGAGGCCGGGTTCCTGTGCATGCGCGTGGAGCGCGGGGGGATCTCCAATCTCTTTGCCCGTTGGGGTGCAAAGGGCCATGCCCGGACTTTCGGCTTCAATGGCCATACCGATGTCGTGCCAGTGGGTGACGCGGAGGCCTGGAGCTTTCCGCCCTTCGGTGCCGAGATCCACGAGGGCTACCTTTATGGGCGCGGCGCAACAGACATGAAAAGCGGCGTGGCGGCATTCGCGGCAGCGGCGATCGATTTTGTTCGCCGGACGCCGCCGGATGGCGCCGTGATCCTCGCCATCACGGGTGATGAAGAAGGCGACGCCGTCGACGGGACGGTCGCACTGCTCGATTGGATGCAGGAGAACGAGGAGGCGATGACGGATTGCCTCGTGGGAGAGCCCACGAGCCCGGATGCCATGGGCGATGCCATCAAGATCGGGCGCCGCGGCTCGATGTCGGCATGGTTTACCGTAACGGGCGTACAAGGGCACGCTGCCTATCCGCATAGGGCGGTCAATCCGCTCCCGCCACTGGCGCGCCTGATGGATGTGCTGGCCTCCCATACGCTCGATGAGGGCACCGATCACTTTGATCCCTCGACCCTCGCCGTGGTCTCTCTGACCACCAACAACACCGCCACCAATGTCATTCCGGCGCATGGCAAAGGGGTGGTGAACATTCGTTTCAACGAGCTCCACACCGGGCAAACCATCAGCGACTGGATGCGCGCGGAGGCCGACAAGATCGCCGAGCACTACGGCGTCACCATCACCATGGAAGTGCGTGTCTCAGGCGAAAGCTTTCTCACGCCGCCGGGCCCGCTCTCTGATCTCGTACAAGCCGCTGTTCAGGCCGAGACAAACCGCGTGCCGGAGCTCTCGACATCGGGCGGAACATCCGACGCACGCTTCATCAAGGATCATTGCCCGGTTGTTGAATGCGGCCTCGTGGGCAAACGCATGCATGCGGTTGACGAGCGGGTGCCGCTCGAAGATGTTCATCGGCTCAAGGCCATCTACGGCCGCATCCTCAGGGAGTATTTCTCATAACTGTCTCCATCATCGAAACGCAGAACGTCACGGCCTGCCAAGCCATGCGGCGCAGCGTCTTCATCAATGAGCAAGGCGTGCACGAGCGCGATGAGCTTGACGGCAAGGATGACGAGGCCGTGCATCTTCTTGCCTCGCTCAACGGCTACCCGGTGGGTGCGGCGCGGGTGCTTCCGATGGGCACAACGGCAAAGATCGGGCGCGTCTGCGTCCTGCGCGACCACCGCGGCAAGGGGATCGGCGAGGCCATCATTGAGGAATGCCACAAGAGCGCCCGGCGTCTTGGGGCCACGCGCGCGATCCTCGGGGCCCAGCTCACGGCGTTGAGTTTCTACGAGCGCCTCGGATACCGCGCCTACGGCGCCGTTTTCGACGATGCGGGCATCGATCACCGGATGATGGAAATCTCGCTCTAAACATGTCTCGCGGGCGGGATGGCGAAGCTCCATGGGGCGTGCTAGCTCTGCATCATGAGCAGGATACCCACGCGCGAAGAAGTCCTCGAATGGATCTCGGCGCATCCCACGCAAGCCTCCAAACGCGACATTGCCAAGGCCTTTGGCATCAAGGGCGCGGCGCGGATCGATCTCAAGCGCATCCTGCGGGAGCTTGAAGACGAAGGGCACCTGGAGAAGCGCAAAAAGACCTACCGTGACCCCGATCGCCTGCCGCCAGTGAGCGTGCTCCTGGTGAATGCGCCTGATGCGGACGGCGACGTGTACGCGCGGCCGATGGAATGGGGCGGCGAGGGCCCCGAACCCCGCATCCTGATGGTGGCGCGCGCCTCAGAACCCGCGCTTGGTGAAGGCGACCGCGTGCTCGCGCGACTCACGGAGGTCAAAGGCGAGGAACACCACTACGAGGGCCGGGTGATCCGCAAGATTGGCTCGAACCCGAAGCGCATCCTCGGCGTCTTCCGTCAGGGCTCAGAGGGTGGGCGCATCGTGCCCATCGACAAGAAGCAAGACAGAGAGTGGATCGTGCCCGCAGGTGCCACGGGCGGCGCAAAGGACGGCGAGCTTATCGAGGCAGAACAGGCCGGGCCCAAAGGCCGGATGGGCCTGCCCAAGGCACGAATCGTCTCACGCCTCGGCGATCCCACCGCGCCAAAGGCGGTCTCACTTATCGCGATCCATCACCACGGCATCCCCGACGCCTTTCCCGATGACGCCATCGCGGAGGCCGATGCGGCGGAACCTGTCGAACTCGGTGATCGGGAGGATCTGACTGCGTTGCCGCTCATCACCATTGACCCGGCAGATGCGCGCGATCATGACGACGCGGTCTGTGCGCTCCGGGCCGAGCACGGCTTTACCATCTGGGTCGCCATCGCCGACGTTGCTCACTACGTGCGTCCGGGCTCCGCGCTCGATCGCGAGGCGCGCAAGCGCGGCAACTCCACATATTTCCCGGACCGTGTCGTCCCGATGCTGCCGGACATTCTGTCAGGCGATCTTTGCTCGCTCCACGAAGGTATCGAGCGGGCCTGCCTCGCCGTGGAGATGAAGGTCTCGCCGGAAGGGGCGCTTCTCGCCTCGCGCTTCACCCGCGGCCTGATGAAGAGCCCAGCAGCGCTGAACTACGAGGAAGTGCAAGCCGCGATGGATGGCGCGCCTTCCGAGCGTACAGCCGCCCTGATGGATCCCGTGTTAGAGCCCCTTTACGCGGCATATGGCGCACTCGTTAAAGCGCGAGAGGCCCGCCAGCCCCTCGACCTTGATCTGCCAGAACGCCAGATTGTCCTTTCTGATAAGGGCAAGGTCACCTCTGTGGCTTTCAAAGAGCGGCTCGATGCGCATCGCCTCATTGAGGAGTTCATGGTTCTGGCCAATGTCGCCGCCGCCAAGGTGCTGACGGAAAAGCGCATGCCGCTCCTCTTCCGGGTCCATGAGGAGCCCTCCCCCGACAAGCTCGAAGCCCTGAGAGAAACGGCGAGCTCCGTGGGCCTGCCGCTGGCCAAGGGGCAGGTGCTTCAGACAAAGCAGCTCAACCGGTTGCTTCAGTCTGCGCAGGGCACCGACTTTGCCGAGATGATCAACATCTCGACGCTTCGCTCGATGACACAGGCCTATTATGCACCGCAGAATTACGGCCATTTCGGGCTCGCGCTCAGCCACTACGCGCATTTCACGTCACCTATCCGACGCTACGCCGATCTGATCGTGCACCGCGCGCTCATCACTGCCCACGGCTGGGGAGATGATGGGCTGAGCAGCGATGAGATCGACAGGCTTGAGTCCACCGCCGAGCACATCTCGGAGACAGAACGGCGCTCCATGCTGGCAGAGCGGGACACG
>JBCBME010000077.1:0-8876 GCA_039822945.1 Pseudomonadota bacterium | reverse complement strand
ATCGCGTTGCTTGGCGGAGGGGCGTCCGCCGCGCTTTCCGGCATAGATCTTTTCGGCACTTTGGGCCCAATCGAGAATGCCGTCGCCCACGAGCGCGTCATAAACGATGACGTCCGCCTGTCGGAGCGCGTTGAGCCCATGGAGCGTCAAGAGCCCCGGATCGCCCGGGCCTGCACCGCAAAGCCAGACCCAACCGGGCTGCATCTCGGGCCAGTGCGACCCGGGCAAGGAGGGGAGATCCGCGACCATTCCCCTCCCTTAGGCCGCTCTGAGGGGCTGCGATAGGGGGCAAACGACGCAGCCTTGCCTGTTGACGTCACGCGAAGGGGCAAGGAATGGTCCGCGCCATGGCACGCAAACCCGAGGGAGATCTCCGCCGCGGTTGGACGACGGGCGCTTGTGCGGCGGCGGCTTCCAAGGCGGCGTGTCAGCTGCTGTGGGGGGGTGGGCCCGTTCGGAAGGTCTCGATTACCCTTCCAAGGGGAGAGACGCCCATCTTTGCCGTGGCCCATGCAGAGGCAGGCGCAGGCTGGGCCGAGATCGGGATCACGAAAGATGCGGGCGATGACCCGGATGTCACCCATGGCGCGCTGATCATAGCGCGCATCACACCCGGTGGCGCCGGGCTGCGCTACGCGGCAGGGGATGGAGTGGGCCACGTGACAAAACCGGGCCTGCCCATCGCGGTGGGGGAGCCTGCAATTAACCCCGTACCGCGGGAGATGATCGCCCAGGCCGTGGGCGAGGCATGCGAGGCGTTTGGCAAACCGATGGACCTTGAGGTGCGCGTGAGCGTTCCGGGCGGTGCGGACATCGCCAAGCGTACGTGGAACCCGCGACTGGGCATCGAGGGCGGGCTCTCGATCCTTGGCACGACTGGTATCGTGCGACCGTTTTCCTGCGCGGCGTGGATTGCCTCCATCCATCGCGGCATCGACGTTGCCCGCGCCGATGGCTTGCCCCATGTGGCGGGCTGCACCGGGGCGACCTCAGAGCGGGTGGTGCAGGGGATGCATGGTCTTCCCGATCACGCGATGCTCGACATGGGGGATTTCGCGGGGGGGCTCCTGAAATACCTCGCAAAGCACCCCGTCCCGCGGATCACCATCGGCGGCGGGATCGGCAAGATGACGAAGCTCGCCCAGGGGGCAGGGGATCTGCATTCCGGGCGCAGCCAGGTGGATTTCGCCGCGCTCGCTGACGTCTTTGACATGCCAGCGCTGAAGGATGCGAATACGGCGCTTGAGGCCTCCGAGCTTGCCCCCGACATGGCAGGTTGGGTTGCCAAGACGGCGCAACGCGAAGCGGCCCGCTATGTCTCTGAGGCCGGTGTGGTCGTCGACACGGTTGTGATCGACCGCGCGGGCGCGGTACTGGCCCGCGGATGAAGGTGCTTTTGCTGTCAGGAACGCGAGAGGCGCGGGATGTTGCGGCCTGGCTTGAGACATCCGGGATCGCTGCGGTGGCCTCGTTTGCGGGGGTGACGCGTGGCCCGCTTTTGCCCGAGATCGAAACGCGCGTGGGCGGGTTTGGCGGCGAAGCGGGCTTTCGCAGCTACCTCTCCGAGGCGGGCATTACGCATATTGTAGATGCGACTCACCCATTTGCAGCGCGGATTTCGGAGCGGACAGCCCGTGTGGCGATGGCGCTTGGCCTCGATTACCTGCAGCTTCTGCGACCTCCATGGGAGCCTGAGACGGGCGACACTTGGACTTCGCTTTCCAGCGAAGAGCAGGCGGCAAAGCACATCGTGCCGGGATCACGGGTCTTTCTTGCGACGGGTCGGCAGACGCTCCTCCGGTTTTCCGCGCTGGCCCACTGCACACTCATTTGTCGGCAGATCGATCCGCCCACGGCACCGTTTCCGTTTCCGTTTCCCAATGGCGCGTACCTGATCGGGCGGCCACCCTTTAGTATCGAGGATGAGATCGCGCTCTTTCGGCGGCTCGAGATCGACTGGCTCGTGGTCAAGAACGCCGGTGGGGCGTCGAGCGCAACCAAGCTCACCGCGGCGCGCGCGCTCGGGTTGCCGGTTGCCATGATCGCGCGCCCTGCGCAGCCACCCGGTGAGAAAGCCGCATCTGTTGAGGAGGCCATTTCGTGGATCAAGGCGCGGACATAGGGCGTATCATCCGGAGCGATGCCTGCGTGGTCGAGGGGGCGCTCTGGCTGGCGGAGCGAGACAGGGACCTGGCGCGCGCCTACACGCTCACCGCGCCGCTACCGCTCAGATTAAAGCCCGAAGGCTTTGCCGAGCTTTTGTCGGCGATCGTCTCGCAGCAAGTCTCTGTGGCCTCGGCTCGCGCGATCTGGGGCCGCATGGCGTCGGCGGGTCTCGACACGCGGGCCGCCATGGCGGAGGCCAGCGACGAGGCCCTGCGGGAGGTGGGGCTCAGCCGCCAGAAGATGCGCTACGCCCGGGCGCTTGCGCAATCCGACGTGGATTTTGACGCTTTGGCCGCCCTGCCAGACGCCGAGGTTATCAAGCGCCTCACCGCCATCACTGGGATCGGTGTGTGGACGGCTGAGATCTATGCCAAGTTCTCGCTAGGGCGCGCGGATGCATTTGCGGCGGGCGATCTGGCTCTGCAGGAGGGGGCAAGGATGCTCTACGGTCTCGCGGATCGACCGACCGAGAAAGAGCTGCGTGCAATGGCGGAGGCCTGGCGGCCGTGGCGCTCTGTTGCCGCGCGCATCCTCTGGGCCTACTACGCGGCGGAGAGACGCCGGGAGGGAATCGCATGACACGGGTACTGGATGCCAAGACGCGGGCACCTTTGTCGGATGAGCTGCGCTCAGCGGTGGTCTTTTTGCATGGCTATGGCGCGAATGCGGATGACCTGATTGGCCTCGCAGATCCGCTGGCCGAGCATATGCCCGACACTATGTTTGTCAGCCCGGACGCGCCAGAAGAGATCGCGATGGTGCCCGGCGGGCGGCAGTGGTTCCCGATCCCGTGGATCGATGGCTCCTCTGAGGAGGCCGCAGCCGAAGGGTTGCGCATGGCTGCCGCGGATCTTCAGGCGTTTCTTGATGCGCTCATGGTCGACAATGATCTTTTGCCCGAACAGGTCTGCCTCCTCGGGTTCTCGCAAGGCTCCATGATGGCGCTCCATGTCGCTCCACGCCGCGAAGATCCCGTGGCCGGCGTCGTGGGGATCTCGGGTCGGCTGCTTGAGCCGGAGCTTCTTGTCGACGAGGTGGAAAGCCGGATGCCGATCCTCCTCATTCACGGCGACCAGGACGATGTCGTCCCGCCCCAGAGCCTCCCGATGGCGGCCGAAGGTCTGCAAAAGGCGGGTTTCACGGATGTCTATGCTCACATCATGAAAGGCACGGCCCACGGCATCGCGCCTGACGGGCTTTCCGTGGCCCTCGCGTTCATGAGAGACCGGCTGGGCTACAGCTGACACGCGTCACCCCCGAACCAAATCGGCCGGGTGGGATCATCGTCACATCTTCGTTGCAAACGCGCGCTAGCCCTGCGGCGAGGTGATCTATATGCAGGGGTTGTCAGCGTGAAACCCCACTATATAGTCCCTCTCAACTGAGGCGGCCCGCCCGTTCAGTTTTAGGTCCGCCTCGGAGCCCGCGTGCAACGAGCAGGGAGGCTTTGGCCCCGAATGGACGGCGAGTTTAGAACCAATTTTGTACGCGCACCGCAGGCGCTCAAGCAGCATCCTGCTTTGGTGCTGAATGCCGATTACCGGCCGTTGTCGTACTACCCTTTATCGCTCTGGCCCTGGCAGGACGCCATCAAGGCGGCCTTTCTGGAGCGGGTCGATATCGTGGCGGAGTACGATGAATACGTGCATAGCCCCACGACACGGATCCGCATCCCCTCGGTGGTGGTGCTCAAGGATTACGTGCGTCCCCAAAAGCGGGTGGCGTTCACGCGCTTCAACCTCTTCCTGAGAGACGAGTTCAGCTGTCAGTATTGCGGTGCCACGGGGGATCTGACCTTCGATCACGTCGTGCCACGCTCACGCGGCGGCGTGACGAGCTGGGAGAATGTGGTTGCTGCTTGCTCCAGCTGTAACCTCAAGAAGGGCGCGCGCAGCCTCAAACAGGCTGGCATGTCGCTGCGCAAGACCCCGCGGCAGCCGGGCGCTGAGGAGCTCCGCAACATGGGCCGCAAGTTCCCGCCGGGCTACCTCCACGACAGCTGGCTCGACTTTCTCTACTGGGACAGCGAGCTCGACGCCTGACCGGTCGCCTCAAAATCATGCAAATGGGCTCAGGACCCTCGACAGCTGCAGACCGCTGCTAGACACTTCGCGCGCGTTGGCGTTAAACGAACGCGCCGTTATCGCTAACAGTCTCAGCGAGGAAAGCCATGGCTTCGCGCGTCATACCCGTCGACACCTTTGAACTCGTCATCTTTGGCGGCACGGGCGATCTGGCCCGCCGCAAGATCCTGCCGGGTCTCTTTCAGCGCTACCGCGCCGGGCAGATGCCCAAGGACGCGCGCATCATAGGCTCCGCGCGCAGCGACCTCGATCGAGCGGGCTATCAGGAGATGGTGGAGGGCGCGATCAAGGAATTCGGCGGCGAGGCGCTGGCAAAGTGTCCGGAATTGCCTGCGTTTCTTGAGACACTCGATTACGTGGCCACCGATGCCAAGGGCGACACAGGCTGGGATGAGCTTGCGGGCAAGATCCACAAGGACCTGGTCAACGCGTTCTATTTCTCCGTGGCCCCGTCGCTTTTCGGGGACATCGCAGAACGGCTGCAAAAGTACGATATGGCCGACGCGTCGTCGCGCATCGTGGTGGAAAAGCCCTTTGGCCGCGATCTCGACAGCGCGCGAGCGCTCAATGACACGTTGGCAGGCTACTTCAAGGAAGAGCAGATCTACCGGATCGATCACTATCTCGGCAAAGAGACCGTGCAAAACCTCATGGCGGTACGCTTCGGCAATGTGATGTTCGAGCCGCTTTGGAACTCGAACTACATCGACCACATCCAGATCACCGTGGCCGAAACCGTGGGCGTCGGCGGTCGTGGTGCTTATTACGATAAATCAGGTGCGATGCGGGATATGGTGCAAAACCATCTCATGCAGCTTCTGTGCCTGATTGCGATGGAGCCGCCGGCGCAATTTGCGCCCGACGCGGTGCGCGATGAAAAGCTGAAGGTGATCCGCGCGCTTCAGCCTGTCGCCCCCCATGAGATCGTCCGGGGCCAGTATGATGCCACCCCCAGCGAGCCAAGCTACCGGGAAGACGCCGACAATCCGCGCTCCTTCACCGAGAGCTTCATCGCGCTTAAGACGCACATCTCCAACTACCGCTGGGCTGGCGTGCCGTTTTACCTGCGCACCGGCAAGAAGCTCGCGACGCGCACCTCCGAGATCGCGGTCGTCTTCAAGGCGCTTCCGCATTCGATCTTTTCAGGCGAACATCCGGGCCTCAATGTGCTCTCCATTCGGCTTCAGCCCGATGAAGGGATCACGATGGACATGACCATCAAGGAACCTGGCCCCGGTGGCATGCGTCTCATCAACGTGCCTTTGGACATGACTTTTGCGGATGCGCTCGGCCCCGATGCAGAGCAAGCCGCCGAAGCATACGAGCGGCTGGTGATGGATGTCATTCGGGGCGATCAAACGCTCTTCATGCGCGGTGATGAGGTAGAGGCGGCGTGGGCCTGGACGGATCCGGTGATCGAGGGATGGACGGCACGGGGTGACGTGCCAAAGCCCTATGACGTTCAGTCCATGGGCCCGATTGATGCCCATGCGCTCCTGCACCGTGATGGGCGGGCTTGGCGGGAGCTCAAGGGATGACGCTCACGGAATACCCGGACCGGGACCTCATGATGATGGAACTCGCCAATCGCATCGCGGGCGACTTGAAGAATTGCCTCCTCCAGCATCCATGGGCCTCATTCGCGGTGCCGGGCGGGACGACACCGGGCCCGATCTTTGACACGCTCTGCGCGGCTTCGCTCGAATGGGAGCGGGTGCATGTGATGCTGACCGACGAACGTTGGGTGCCGGAGACGTCGGAGCGCTCGAACACTGCGCTTATCCGGTCGCGCCTCTTGCAGGAGCGCGCGGCGGCCGCAAAGTACATTCCGCTCTATGTCGAGGCCGACACGCCCGAAGAGGGGCTGCCGCAGATCATGCCTGCGCTGGAGGAGGAGCTTCCGATTTCGGTCATGCTCCTCGGGATGGGTGCGGATATGCACACGGCGTCGATCTTTCCAGGGGCCGACAACCTTGATCTCGCGCTTGCACCCGATGCCCCGATCCTCGTGCCCATGCGCGCGCCCGGCGCGCCGGAGCCCCGTGTGACATTGTCCGGCCGCATTCTAGCGGGTGCCATGACGACCCATGTCGTCATCACTGGCGAGGAGAAAAAGGCCGCGCTCTTGGCCGCAGAAAAGCTTCCTGCCCGGGAGGCACCGATCTCGCTCGTATTGAAGACCGCGACCGTCCACTGGGCTCCATGAGGACCAATCAATGAAATTCGACGCCATTCAGGCAAAAGCCGTCGAGGTGAAGGATCGGGCGATCCTCGATCTGTTTGACGGGGATCGTGTGGAGGCGTTCAGCGTTTCTGCAGACGGCCTCTTTTTTGACTACTCGAAGACGAACATCGATGCAGAGACGCGAGACATGTTGCTCGCGCTCGCCGCGCCTGTTGCCGCCAAACGCGAGGCCATGTTCACAGGCGCAAAGATCAACGACACCGAGGGCCGCGCGGTGCTGCATACCGTGCTCCGCAGCCATGCCGCTCCCGTGATGGTGGACGGGGTGGACGTGGTGCCGGGCGTGAAAGACACTCTCGCAGCGATGGAGGCTTTTGCCCGCGATGTGCGCTCCGGCGCGTTCACGGGGCAGGGCGGGGCGATCACGGATGTGGTCAATATCGGCATCGGCGGCTCTGATCTTGGCCCGGTGATGGCGGTGGCCGCTCTCTCGCCGTTCCATGACGGGCCTGCGACGCACTTTGTCTCCAACGTGGACGGGGCGCATATCGCCGATGTGCTGGCGCCGCTTGATCCCACTACAACGCTCGTCATCGTGGCCTCGAAGACCTTCACCACGATCGAGACGATGACGAACGCCAAGACCGCGCTCGACTGGATGGCGGAGCAGGTCAGCGATCCGGGGGCTCAGTTTGCGGCTCTGTCTTCCAATGCGGAGAAGACGGCGGAGTGGGGGATCGACCCATCCCGCGTCTTTGGCTTCGAGGATTGGGTCGGCGGGCGCTACTCGCTCTGGGGGCCCATCGGACTTTCGATCATGTTGGCCGTGGGGCCTGAGGACTTTGCCCAGTTCCTCGCGGGCGGTGCTGCGATGGACAGCCATTTCCGCGAGGCCGAGGGGGCCGACAACATGCCCCTGATGCTGGCGCTCGTGGGGCTCTGGCACAATCAGGGCTGCGGCTACGCCACGCGCGCGGTTCTGCCTTACGATCAGCGTCTGCTCCGGTTGCCGGCCTACCTGCAACAGCTTGAGATGGAGTCAAACGGGAAGGGCGTGGCCGTCGACGGCACGGATCTCCCCTATAACTCCGGGCCGGTCGTTTGGGGGGAACCTGGTACCAACGGGCAACATGCGTTCTACCAGCTCATCCATCAGGGCACGCGGGTGATCCCTTGCGAGTTCATTGTGGCGCGTGAGAGCCATGAGCCGCACCTCGCGCACCAGCACCGCCTCTTGCAGGCCAACTGCCTGGCCCAGTCGGAGGCGTTGATGCGGGGCCGCTCGCTCGACGAGGCGCGCGGCAAGGTGGCCGGCAAATTCGAGGGGGCGGAGTTGGAGCGTCAGGCCAAGCACCGCGTCTTTGCGGGGAACCGACCGTCCTCCACGCTCTGCATTCCGAAGCTCACACCCTACACACTGGGCCAGATCCTTGCGCTCTACGAGCACCGCGTGTTTGTGGAGGGGGCGATCCTCGGCATCAACAGCTACGACCAGTGGGGCGTGGAGCTCGGCAAGGAGCTTGCCACGGCGCTCGGCCCCGTCATGGACGGTGTCGCATCGGCTGATGACAAGGATCCCTCGACGCAGGCGCTCGTCAGCTACCTGCGCGGCTAGACCTCGTCGGCGCCGTCGCGGGCCTTTAATGTCTCGCGGATCTCATTTGAGAGCGGGATTTTCTCCCCCTGCTGGTTCAGCAAGACGAGGATTGCCCAGCCCGTGGCACGGATGCCGCCATCCGCCCAGACGGCGTATTCCATCCTGAAGGATGTATTGCGCATCGAGGCAGTGCGCCCGGTCACGATATAGCCCTCGCCCAGTGTCATCTCGGCCAGGAAATCCACCCCGATCTGGCGGAGCACAATGCGCGGCACCTCTCCTCCCTTGTAGTCGGCGATGCCGTAGGTCTGGAAATAGGTAATGCGGAAGTTCTCGAACCAACGCAGATACGCCGTGTTGTTGACATGGGCGAGGATGTCGAGCTCGCCAAAGCGGACACGATCTGAGAGCCCAAAACTCCACGGCTCCGGAATGCCGAGGTCGCGAAGATCCGGGGACAGGAGCGGGGTCTGAAAGGGCTGGCTGGTCATGGCGCCGAGCTATGGTGGACGCCGCACGCTGTCAAACGCCTTTGCCCCATGGAGATCGCCCACGCGGCGTATGCGACCGGACACAGAGGTGTGCTGCCCCAAGCCCCATACAAAAACCGCCGCTTCCTTGGGCAGACTCCCTGAAAACCTGAGACAATTTGCGACCGCTCCGAGGCGGTTTTGTCGACGGTGACGGGCATTTTTGAATGGTTGGTAAAATTTTCTTGACGGGTTCATCCCCTGCAATCAGCCTCAGGCCAATGTCGAGATTGTTGTCCGCTTCTCACTGCGCCGAAATGCTAGCCGCCAAACCCTTGGCAGACCTCATGGAAGAGGCCGCTGACGTGCGCGAT
>JBCBME010000076.1:0-8953 GCA_039822945.1 Pseudomonadota bacterium | reverse complement strand
CCACCCGCCGCGCGCTCTTTATCTGCACCGAGCCCGTCGCCGCAAGGGGTTAAGCCTCGGCGCGCAGTTCTCTTTGCACCCCGTCCTTCACATGGAACACGTTGCCTTGCCCCCCTGGCAGGGTCTCAAGCTCTTCCCGTACAAGGCCGAGACAGAGCGCGCGCAACATGCGGCTCGTGATGCCGTGGGTGATCAGGACAGCAGGGCCTTCCAAACTGTCGAGGAAATCGCGGCAGCGGATCTCAAGCCGCGCGAGCCCCTCGCCCTCGGGTGCCATATCATAAAGCGACAGTGTCTCCCCCGGCGGGTCCGCGGGATCATAGCCCACCCCGAGCGTATCACGCTGGAGCCCCGACCAAGCCCCCACCTCGATCTCGCGCAGTCGATCGTCCGTACGGATCCGCTCCATGATGGGTGCCACCGCCAGACCTGCTGTTTCGATCGTCCGCCCAAGCGGGGAGCAAATGGCCTGAAATCCCGTCAGATTGAGGCCAGCGAGAATGCGGCCCTGCGCCAGGGCTTGCGCCCGCCCGAGCTCTGTCAGGGGAGAATTCAGCGCGCCTTGGAGACGCCCTTCGGCGTTCCACACGGTCTGGCCGTGCCTCAAGACGTAAAGTTCAGGATAGGCCACGCGCGCAGGCTCTATATTCGATACTTGGGATGCCGCACCGTCGGAGACAGGGCAGTGGTGGGTGATAAGAGATTTGAACTCCTGACATCTTCGATGTGAACGAAGCGCTCTACCACTGAGCTAATCACCCATAGGCCACAACCTGTGGCGAGGCTGATAGCCCTACTCTGCGGCCTTCGCAAGGGCCTCCTGCCCGGTCGCGCCGCCACTTCCAGACGTCTTTTTGCGCCGCACGCGCAGCGCGTAGATCCGGGCAGAGCCCGCATCCTTTTCCTTCTGCACCTTGAGCTTGCCAAGCGGTTCGAGGTTGATCGCCTCGCCCTTCGACATGGCATCACCAAGTATTTCCAGCGCGGCATCGACAGCGGCGCGCGCCTGCGGCTTCTTGAGCCCCGACGCCTGCGCCACACGATCGAGGAATTCCTTGCGCTTGAGCTCACGCGGCGCGGGCTCGGCCGGGGCCGCTTTTGCTTTGCTTGCCGCCGCGACACCCTTTGAGCTGGCAGCTTTCGTAGCTGTGCTCCGCGTAGTCGACGCTGCCTTCGCCGTGGTCGTGCTGGCGGTGGCCTTGGTGCTTCTGGCCGGTGTCTTTGCTGTAGACTTCCTGGTCGTTGTTGGTTTTTTGCGCGTAGTTGTTGTGCGTGCCATGTGGTCTGCCCCCTTTATCTTGTGCCGAAAGGCTACCGAAGAATGCGGGGCATTGAAACGGAAATGTCGCGCCCGAGGGCGCGACATCCAAAAAATTCGACACGTTGAGCCGCGCGGCCCAGCTCAAGCAAGGCCGCGCAGAGCGGTGGGTTAATGGGCCGTTGCGCCCGGCGCGTTGCCACGCTCTGCCGCGATCGCAGCCGCCGCCGCTTCCTCTGCCGCCTCGTCCCATTCGATGGCCTCAGGCACATCGACAAGCGCGTGCTTGAGCACCTCGGAGACGTGCGACACCGGGACGATCTTCAGCCCCTCTTTGACATTGTCGGGGATCTCCGGGAGGTCCTTCTCATTTTCCTGCGGGATCAGCACCGTTGTGATACCGCCGCGCAGGGCTGCGAGCAGCTTTTCCTTGAGCCCGCCGATCGGCATCGCGTTGCCGCGCAAAGAGACCTCGCCCGTCATGGCGATGTCCTTCTTCACGGGGATGCCCGTGAGAACTGACACGATCGATGTGACCATGGCGAGACCCGCTGAAGGCCCGTCTTTCGGCGTGGCGCCGTCCGGCACGTGGACATGGATGTCGAGCCTGTCGAATTGCGTGGGCTTTACACCGATCTCCGGCGCAATGGAGCGCACATAGGACGACGCCGCGTCGATGGATTCCTTCATCACGTCGCCGAGCTTGCCCGTGGTCTTCATCCGACCCTTGCCGGGAAGCTTGAGCGCCTCAATGTGGAGCAGATCGCCCCCCACACTGGTGTATGCCAAGCCAGTGACCACACCCACGGCGTTTTCTTCCTCAGCAAGGCCATAGCGGAACTTCTTCACCCCCAAGAAGTCATCGAGGTTCTCGGACGTCACCACGACGGCCTCCTCCTCCTTCTTGATGATTTTCGTGACCGCCTTCCGCGCAAGCTTGCCGATCTCACGCTCGAGGTTCCGGACACCGGCCTCGCGCGTGTAGGTCCGCACGATTTCCTGGAGCGCTTCCGGTTCGAGTGTGAACTCGCCCGTCTTCAGGCCGTGGTTCTTGACCTGTTTCGGGATCAGGTGACGGTGGGCGATCTCGGCCTTTTCGTCCTCCGTGTAACCCGCCAGCGGGATGATCTCCATCCGGTCCAGAAGCGGCCCCGGCATGTTGTAGGAGTTCGACGTCGTCAGGAACATCACGTTCGAGAGGTCGTACTCGACCTCCAGATAGTGATCGACAAAGGTCGAGTTCTGCTCGGGATCGAGCACCTCGAGCATGGCCGATGCGGGGTCACCGCGGAAGTCCTGCCCCATCTTGTCGATTTCATCGAGCAGGATGAGCGGGTTCGTCGTCTTCGCCTTCTTCAGCGCCTGGATGATCTTACCGGGCATGGAGCCGATATAGGTCCGGCGGTGGCCGCGGATCTCGCTTTCATCGCGCACGCCGCCCAGCGAGATGCGAATGAACTCGCGCCCCGTTGCCTTGGCGACCGACTTGCCCAGCGATGTCTTACCTACGCCCGGCGGGCCGACGAGGCACATGATCGGCCCCTTCAGCTTCTTCGAGCGTTGCTGGACGGCAAGGTATTCGACGATGCGTTCCTTGACCTTCTCGAGGCCGAAGTGGTCGTCATCGAGAACCTTTTGCGCACGCCTCAGATCCTTTTTCACGCGGGAGCGTGTGCCCCACGGGATCGACAGCATCCAGTCGAGGTAGTTTCGCACGACCGTGGCCTCGGCGGACATCGGCGACATGTTCTTGAGCTTCTTGAGCTCGGCCTCGGCCTTTTCCTTGGCCTCTTTCGACAGCTTTGTCTCGGCGATGCGGGCCTCGAGTTCCGCCACTTCGCCTGCGCCATCCTCACCGTCGCCGAGCTCCTTCTGAATGGCCTTCATTTGCTCATTTAGGTAATACTCGCGCTGCGTGCGCTCCATTTGCGATTTGACGCGCGTCTTGATCTTCTTTTCAACCTGCATGACGGACATCTCGCCCTGCATGAGGCCGAAGACCTTTTCCAGGCGTGCACTCACGGAAAGCGTCTCGAGCAGCTCCTGTTTCTGCTGCACTTCGATGCCCAGATGGCCGGACACGAGGTCAGCAAGCTTGGCCGGCTCGCGCGTATCTGACACGGCCGTCAGCGCCTCTTCCGGCACGTTCTTTTTGACCTTCGCGTAACGTTCGAACTCTTTGGCCACCGAGCGCACGAGGGCAGCTGTCGCCTCTTCATCGCCCGGCATTTCCGTCAGGTAGACAGCCGAGGCCTCAAAGAAGGCTTCGTTTTCGAAGAACTCGGTGATGCGGACGCGGGCTCGCCCCTCCACCAGCACCTTCACGGTGCCGTCGGGCAGCTTCAAGAGCTGCAGCACGTTAGCGAGCACACCTGCCTTGTAGATCCCGCCCGTATCGGGCTCGTCGTCTGAGGGGTCGATCTGCGATGACAGCAGGATCTGTTTGTCTTCGCGCATGACCGCCTCAAGCGCGCGGACGGACTTGTCACGTCCGACGAACAACGGCACGATCATGTGCGGGAACACCACGATATCACGCAGCGGCAGGACCGGATAAGACGCGGCCAACGGCTCTCGCTGGGTCTCTTGCATTGAAATCATCCTTCTCTTTGGCAAAGAGCAGAGGTCCCAGCCTTGGCAACCATCACTCTTTCCGTCTCGGGTTACGCGAAACTAATGTCGCGCCAATGCTCTTTCAAGCAACGCTTTAGGCCGGGAGCGTGCCGCAGCTCCCCGCCTGGTGCAAGCGAATGGGACCATATTTGGGTGCATTTTTTAGCAAGAACGCAATATTAAGCATCTTTAACGCGAGAGTCCCGGTCACACTCCGCCTTGCATCCAGGCAAGGCTCAGGGTGCGCGTGCCCCATCACGAGCAAGCCAAGCACTTGTTATCGCCTATCAATCGTTCCCTAGGTTAAAAGACGCTAACCTCAGCGGCAGACCGAAGACGGAGCGCGTATATGTCCCACCCTTGGCTCACCCTCGCATTGCCTTGCCTTTTGGCGGGATGCGTTGCCACCGCCCCCATCACCCAACCGCCTGTGACGATGACCTTCGCCGACCCGGCCCGGCAGGTGTCCGTGACGGGGCTCGACACCATTACCGTCCGCAATCGGCTGCGCACCGATGACACCACGGGCGAGCTCGCCGGTGTTCCTTGCCGTTTGAACGGCCCAGGGTACACCGCACGGTTCGTGTCACCGGCAACGCTTGAGCTCCCACTGTTCGGCAACACGGCACCGCAACTGGCGCTCTCATGCACCTTTGAGGGCGAAACCAAATCCACGACACTCGCCGCGCGCAATGTGAGTGAGGCCGCACGCCGCGAGGCGCGACAGCGCGCCCTTGAGGACCTTGCAGAACGAGACGGCAGTTTCGTCAGCGCTAGCATCTTCCTGGACCTTTCATCGCAACGGCGCGGATCCAACGGCTTCGACGAGTTCGAGTACGCGTCCACGAGCTTCACCTTTCGCAGATAGCCCCTTTCCACGGCTGAGAGCGCCCTACCTTTGAGCGCGTCAGACGTGGAGCTCCTATGGATAGCATCGCCCTACTCGCCACCGACATTCTCCTTGGCGGCATGACATTCTTCAGCTTTGGGTTCGCACCGGTGCTCTTTAAACTCCTGCCCGCCGCGGATGTGCGCCCGATCCTGCGGGGCACCTTCCCGTTCTACTACCTCGCGGTGATCGCGCTTGGCGCCCTGACGACAGCGGCAACTGCGTTCGTGAGCCTACCAGCGGCTGCCCTCATCGCGGTGATCACAGCCAGTACAATCTACGCCCGCCAGATCCTGATGCTGCAAATCAACGAGGCCGCCGACGCCGAAGACAAAAAGGCATTCGGCCGGCTTCACGGGCTTTCGGTCGTCATCCAACTGGTGCAGCTCGGCCTTTGCGGTTGGGCGCTCCTCCTGCTCTAGACCAGCCTAGCAATTATGGATTCGGGCGGGCGGGTGCGACTTTGCGCAGCAAAGAGCGTCCGAACCGACCGGCTCAAAGAGGCTCGATGTCGCCCTCGGCACGCCGCGCGTGGAAGTCTGCCTCCCACGCATCAAAGGTTCCCGAAACAATCGCCGCGCGCATCCCGGACATGATCTCCTGAAAGTAATGCAGGTTGTGCCATGTCAGCAGCATGCCCGAGATCATCTCGTTTGAGCGAAAGACATGATGCAGGTACGCTCGACTGTAGCTCCGGCAAGTCGGGCAGGTGCAGTCGGGATCGAGCGGCCGAGGATCATCGGCGTGGCGGGCATTCTTGATGTTTACGACACCGCGCCGGGTGAAGGCCTGCCCTGTCCGACCGGACCGCGATGGGAGCACGCAATCCATCATGTCGATCCCGCGTTTCACGGCGCCCACGATGTCGTCGGGCTTGCCCACGCCCATCAGGTAGCGCGGTTTCTCGCGCGGAAGCTGCTCGGGCGCGTAATCCAGGCAGCCAAACATCGCCTCTTGTCCCTCACCCACGGCAAGCCCGCCCACGGCGTATCCGTCAAACTCGATCGCACGAAGCGCTTCTGCTGAGCGCGCACGCAAGTCCTGCTCAAGCCCACCTTGTTGAATGCCAAAGAGCGCATAGCCTGGCCTGTCGCCAAACGCATCCCGGGACCGCGCGGCCCACCGCATGCTGAGCTCCATGCTCTCCACAATACGCGCCCGCTCAGCCGGCAGCGCAGGGCATTCATCAAAGCACATGACAATGTCCGACCCGAGGAGCCGCTGGATCTCCATCGACCGCTCTGGTGTGAGCGCATGCTCAGACCCATCGATGTGACTTTTAAAGGTAACGCCGGTCTCATCGAGCTTTCTGAGCCCGGCAAGGCTCATCACCTGAAACCCCCCGCTGTCGGTCAGGATCGGCCTTTGCCAATTCATGAAGTCGTGGAGGCCGCCCAACCGCGCAATGCGCTCTGCCGTGGGGCGGAGCATCAGGTGATACGTATTACCGAGCAAGATGTCGGCGCCCGTTGCCGCCACCGATTCCGGCATCATTGCCTTAACGGTCCCCGCTGTCCCGACCGGCATGAAGGCGGGCGTGCGCACCTCGCCGCGGGGCGTGCGGATCACCCCCGTGCGCGCTCGACCGTCTGTCGCCTTCAGCTCAAACTCGAATGTGCTGGCCATTCTTGGACCAAACTCCGCTGCATCTGCTTGGAGAGGGCAGCTACGCCAACTCGCACGCAAAGCCAACGGGGCGAGGCGCCAGTGCGTCGCCTCGCCCGACTTATTCCAGCCTCGAGAGCTTTGTCGACCTAGCTCAAAAGATCATCGAAGGCGGGTAATGGAGGCGTGGGCGTCGGCGCGGGAATGAGGCCCCAAAGGTCCCCGTGCTCAAACCATGAGAAGCCGCCAAGCGCGCCCTCCACACCGCCGCGACCGTCAATCGCTGCGATGGTTTCGATGCCAGTCGCAACGATCCCTAAGAGGGTGAGCACTGCTCCGGCCCCTTGGCTCTCGAAGAGATCGAACGTGTCCTCTGTCAGAACAAGGTAGAGAGTGTCGCTCCCCCACCCGCCTTTCAGGATATCTTGCGCGGCGCTGTCATCGCCCTCCAGCGTGCCTTCTACATAGATAAAGACGTCGTCACCGCGCCCGCCATGCACGGTGTCACTGCCCAGACCGTCAATCAGGACATCGTCGCCCGATCCGCCACGGAGGGCGTCGTTGCCAGAACCGCCGTCGATCATGTCGTTGCCCCGGTCACCGATAACAAAGTCGTTGCCTGATCCCGCGGAGACGATGTCGTCGCCCGAGCCTGCAAAGAGGGCGTCGTTGCCGGAACCGCCAAAGACGATGTCATCGCCTCCCCGCGCAAAAACCGTATCGTTGCCGCCCTTGGCAAAGACGGCATTGTCGCCGTTGTCCTGAAAATTGAGGGTACCAAAGTCAGACAGCGCAGCTGTGCTGCCCCCCTCCATGACAAAGGCCGCAAATGCGCCCCAGGCCTGGTGGACTGCCTCAGCGGGGTGGATCGGATCCCAGAACCCCACCTGATCGCTGTCGAAGATCGATCCATCAATGAGGAAATCGTCACGGTCCGCGACGATGCCAAAACTGCTCGGGTCGTCGTTCACAGCGTCGGCAATAGCCGCGTAGTCGATGATCTGAACGTCGATGCCTTCATCGCTCAGATCGCCCGCCAGCGCCGTCAGGAGCCCGTTATAGATATCGAGAGCAAGATCGCTCAGACCCGCCTCGAAGCCGTCGAGCCCATCGCTACCGGGGAAGAACGTGGCGCTTGGCAATGTGCCGAAAAAGATCGTGCCAACGCCAGCCGATGCCAGGATGCGCGCTGATGCCTCAAGCGAAGCAAGCAGCGCCTCCACGGCAGCTGTCGCGGCCGCGATGACGCCAAAGATGTTGCCGTCCGGATCATCGATGGCATCACCCACGATGTCGGAGAAGTCGTTGGAGCCGATAAAGAGCACGGCCTTTGAGCTCGGCTCTAAGGGTGCGTCGAGCGAGGTCAGAAACCGCGCGATCTGAGCGCCGAGATTGATGTCATAGCCCGTCCCCTCGCCCAGAGCCTCTTGCGTGCCGAGCGCGCGCGCCCCCGCATTGGCAAAGTTGGTAACGTCAGCACCACTCGCGTCGCCGAAGTAGTTTGCATGGGTGAACTCGTTGGTCACGGCGCCTTCAGGCCCAAGCCCGGCCCCCGTGCCGAGAACTGTGGCCTGCTCGAAGGCGAGGATGGACGCCAGCGCCTGGGCCTGCGCCACCTCGACGGGAGACGGGTCTGGCCCAAGCCCCGCAAGAAGCCCTTCGAATATCTGCGCCGTGAGCGCTTCTACGGCGGCTGCGAAAAGGACGCCGGTATCAGTAAGACTATCTCCGAAGAAAAAGACCTGGTCGCCTTGAATTGACATGGTGAAAAACTCCCTATGGGCGAGTTGTTGATTCACCGATACCCCTGAGCGCGAACCTACCACGTTTGGATCTTGGGCCAAGCGCCTTCCTGCCTCCGTGCCAAAGTATGGCAGCAGGCGACGCAACACTCCGCTCTGCCCTGGGGTGCGACCGCGTCAGAGACAGAAATGGCGCGATACCCTGGGGGAACGCAACGCCACACGCCACCAGAGGTTTACGGGCCCCGCCCTCAGCAATATATGACCTGCCACGCGTTACAGAACGGGGCCGCAATGTCTGAACCGACAGCAGAAAACGAGATGCTCATCCATCCATCGTCCATAGAGCACCCGCTCTATGACCAGATCGTGGAAGGCATCCGTTCGGTCTATGACCCGGAAATCCCGGTCAACATCTTTGACCTCGGCCTCGTCTACACAGTCTCGATCACCGAGGAGAATGCGGTTCTCGTGATCATGACGCTCACCGCGCCGGGATGCCCGGTGGCCGAGGAGATGCCAGGATGGGTGGCCGATGCGATCGAGCCGATTCCGGGAGTTAAACAGGTCGATGTCGAAATCACCTGGGATCCGCCCTGGGGCATGGACATGATGAGCGAAGAGGCCCGCCTCGAGCTGGGCTTCATGTGACATAAAACCCAGCATCTGCTGATTTTTATGCCGAAAGAGCGGCCATCCGCCGAGTTTCGGGTCTTCTATTTTGCACTGCAGCATGATCGGGCCTAGCGTCGGATCAGTATTTGTAGCGGCATCCTCGCCGAACCCATTGAGTTAGAGACCCCGCGCGCCAGCCACGCGCCAAACCTCTGAGCGAGCAAAAAGTGA
>JBCBME010000075.1:0-8953 GCA_039822945.1 Pseudomonadota bacterium | reverse complement strand
ATGAACAGCGACAGCGAAACGAAGGCGGCGTCCCTGGCGCAAGCGCGCCAATCGACATGGACGCCGCAAGACACGCGCTCGGGAGCCGATTTGATCGTCTCCGTGCAGCGCGAAGAGCAGGAAGAGCTTCTGAGATCTCTGACGGATCTTGAGCTCGCAGCCCTCCCATGGCTGTGGGAAGTCTGGGCCCACGACCATCAGCTTCCTCCCGATGGAAGCTGGCGGAGTTGGGTTGTTCTCGGCGGTAGGGGAGCTGGCAAGACCCGCGCGGGTGCCGAGTGGATCCGGTCAGAAGTCGAGGGGAGCCTTCCCCTCGACCCGGGTCGCTCCCGGCGGGTGGCCCTCGTGGCGCAGACGTATGATCAGGCCCGGGAAGTCATGGTGTTCGGCGAAAGCGGCATCCTCGCCTGTTCGCCGCCGGATCGTCGCCCCGAATGGCAAGCGACACGCCGGCGGCTCATCTGGGCGAATGGAGCGGAAGCGACCTGCTTTTCGGCAAGTGATCCTGAGGCCCTGCGCGGCCCGCAATTTGATTGCGCGTGGGTTGATGAATTGGCGAAGTGGCCTGCGAACGATGCATGGGAGAACCTGCAACTGGCGCTGCGGCTTGGGGATGCGCCTCGGGCCGTGGTGACGACCACGCCGCGCAACACCAAGAAGCTAAAGACGCTTCTTGAAACCAAATCGACCGTGCTGACCCAAGCACCGACCGAGGCCAATCGGGCCTATCTTGCCTCCTCGTTCCTCGAAGAGGTGCGGGCACGATACGCCCATACACGGCTGGGACGTCAGGAGCTCGACGGTGTCATGCTGGACGACGTCGACGGTGCGCTTTGGACGCATGCAATGCTTGAGGATGCGGGGTTTGATATTCGCCCGGAGCTCGATCGGGTCGTTGTTGCTGTGGATCCTCCGGCCGGAACCAAAGGTGATGCGTGTGGCATCATCGTTGTGGGGTGCTCGATGGATGGCCCGCCCATCGATTGGCGGTGCTATGTGCTCGCCGATCGCACCGTGGAGAAAGGAACCCCTCTGAGCTGGGCTCAGGCGGCGGTGGCCGCGGCCCATGACTTTGGCGCGGACCGGATCGTGGCGGAGGTCAACCAGGGTGGAGCGATGGTGGAACAGATGATCCGCCAGGTTGACCCGCTGATCGCCTATTCAGGTGTGCACGCCACGCGGGCCAAAGCCGCTCGAGCTGAACCCGTCGCTGCGCTTTATGAGCAGGGACGCGTGAGCCATGCGCGAGGGCTCGAGATGCTGGAAGAGCAGATGTGTCAGATGACGACCTCGGGCTTCCAGGGCCAGGGCAGTCCAGACCGGGTGGATGCCCTCGTTTGGGCGCTCACAGACGCGATGCTCATCCCTGCCTCGCGGTGGAAAGCGCCGCGGGTTCGCGGACTTTGAAAAGATATATCAGGAGCTTAAGACATGGTGTTCAACCTGTTCAATTCCGCGCGCGTCGAAGCGGAAGAGGCTAAAGCCTCGGCCACGGGGCCAGTGATTGCGTACCAGTCTTCTGGTCGCATTGCTTGGACACCTCGGGATGCTGTGACGCTCACCAAACTTGGTTTTACGGGCAACCCTGTGGGCTTTCGTGCCGTCAAGCTCATCTCCGAGGCGGCCGCGGCGCTGCCTCTGATCCTGCAGGACGCAGAGCGACGCTATGAGACGCATCCGGTCATGGACCTGATGCGCCGGCCGAATGCGGGTCAGGGACGCGCTGACTTGCTAGAGGTCCTCTACGGTCAGTTTCTCCTGAGCGGAAACGCGTACGTCGAAGCGGTGGGTGAGGGGTTCCCGCTCGAGCTTCATGTCCTTCGGTCTGATCGCATGAGTCTCATTCCCGGTCCTGATGGGTGGCCCGTTGCCTACGACTACACCGTTGGGGGCAGAAAGCACCGTTTTCACGTCGGCGAAGGCCAGTCTCCGATCTGCCACATCAAGAGCTTTCATCCGCAGAATGACCACTACGGCCTTTCGCCCATGCAAGCGGCGGCCACGGCACTCGACGTGCACACGAGTGCCACGCGCTGGTCAAAGGCGCTTCTGGACAATGCGGCGCGCCCGTCGGGCGCGATCGTCTATAAGGGCGCAGACGGGCAGGGGCAGATGGGCCCTGACCAGTACGACAGGCTCGTCAACGAGATGGAGATGCACCACCAGGGGGCGCGCAATGCGGGCCGCCCCATGCTCCTTGAAGGTGGGCTCGATTGGAAGCCCATGGGCTTTTCACCTTCCGACATGGAATTTCAGAAAACGAAGGAGGCTGCGGCACGAGAGATCGCAACGGCCTTTGGTGTTCCACCGATGTTGCTCGGCATTCCAGGCGAAGCGACCTTCGCCAACTACCAAGAGGCCAATCGGGCCTTCTACCGGCTCACAGTTCTTCCTCTTGCCAGCAAGATCTGCCAGTCCCTTTCAGCTTGGCTGGGGCAGATGGCAGGGGAAGTCGTCGAGTTGAGACCCGATCTCGACCAGGTTCCCGCCCTGAGCGCGGAACGCGAGGCGCAGTGGTCCCGTGTTACGGCGGCGACCTTTCTTACGGATGCCGAGAAGCGCCATCTGCTCGGCCTGCCACCCCAAGAGGTGAGCGATGAGTGAGAAAACCGAAAAGAAGAGCTCAGGTTTTGAGCGTGTTCCGGTCTACTACACCACAATCGGTGAGGCTGAGAGCATGGTTTCGAGCCTTGAGGCGCGCGTTGTCACGCTTGAGGAGGCGCAGCAGCGCACGCACATGGAACGTGCTGTAAATCAGGAAAAGCAGAAGTACATCGAGGACCGGTTCAACCGTCTCGATAAGCGGCTCGCTAAGATAGAGGGACATGTCTCTCGTATCGTTTGGTTGGTCATCGCGGCGATTATCGGCGCAGCGATGTCGTTTATTGTGCGTGGGGGTTCATTAGGCCTCTAGTTACCGCAATCCCGAGATGCGGATCGCTGCGCTCATACGCAGCCTTGCGTGGCCCCGCCCTCCGGAGCGGCCGACGCCAAGAAGACGACCCGGGCCCTAAGCCAGGGCTCTACCCTCCGGAGCAAGCCCGAACGGGCGGCACGGTCCGCAGCACACAAGAGAACCAGGAGATGCGACATGGCAGAGAGCTTTGGGCTTGAGCGAAAATTCTGCCGGCTAAAGGGGCCGGTTTCACTGACCGAGGATATGGAAATCGAAGGCTATGCCTCGCTTTTCGGGATTAAGGATTCTGGTGGCGACATCGTGGAGAAGGGCGCCTACACCGCCTCTCTCTCGAAGCTGCAGCAAGCTGGGCAGAGCGTGAAAATGCTCTGGCAGCACCGACCCGAGGAGCCCATCGGCACCTGGGACGAGGTGAAGGAGACCGAAAAGGGTCTCTTCGTGAAAGGGCGGCTCTTGCCCGACGTGGCACGTGCCCGCGAGGCTGCCGCCCTTTTGAAGGCCGGTGCCATTGACGGGCTGTCGATCGGCTATCGCACGGTCAAAGCCAAGAAGAACAGCAAGGGCCAGCGGCACTTGCACGAGCTGGAGCTTTGGGAGGTGTCGCTTGTCACGTTCCCGATGCTGCCGGAGGCGCGGGTGGGTGCCAAGGGGCAAGAGCCTCTCGACACGCTTCTGCGCGAAATCGCGGGGGCCTTTGATGCGGCCCGCGCAGAGCTGGCCCGGACCTGAGCCAGCGGTCTCAACACCCTGAAAGGATGATCGATGACGACACCTGAGACGAAGGCTCAGGCCGGGGAAGATGTGTCTCCGGCAGAGGCTGTGAAGCATGCGCTCGCAGGCTTCGTGGGCGATCTGGGCAATTTCCAGAGCGACATTCAACGCAAACTCGAAAAGCAGGAAGAAAAGCTGACCATGCTGACCAAGACGAAACTCTCCCGCCCGGCATTGTCCGGAGCTCCCCTGGAAGCGCCGCATCAAAAGGCCTTCAACGCCTACCTGCGCACGGGTGACGATGACGCCCTGCGCGGCCTCGATCTCGAAGAGAAGGCGCTCGCCGTTTCGGGTGACGGCGGCTTCCTCGTGGATCCGCAAACGGCAGATACGGTAAAGTCCGTGCTGGCTGCCACGGCCTCCGTGCGCGCCATCGCCAATGTGGTGAACGTGGATGCGACGTCCTATGACGTTCTCATCGATCATGGCGACATGGGTGCAGGCTGGGCCACGGAAGCCTCGACCGTGACGGAGACGTCGACGCCTCAGATTGATCGGATCTCGATCCCGCTCCATGAACTCTCTGCGCTTCCCAAGGCCTCGCAGCGTCTCCTGGACGACAGCGCTTTTGACATCGATGGATGGCTTGCTGGTCGCATCGCTGACAAATTTGCACGCGCCGAGGCTGGGGCCTTCATCAACGGTGACGGTGTCGACAAGCCGAAGGGCTTCCTCGCGCACACCATCGTCGATGATGCGTCCTGGGCTTGGGACAGCCTTGGCTATGTGGCAACCGGCGTCGATGGCGATGTTACCGCGGACGGCATCGTCGACGTGGTCTACGCGCTGGGTGCGCAGTATCGCGCCAACGGCACCTTCGTCATGAACTCCAAGACTGCTGCTCTCGTGCGCAAGCTCAAGGACAGTGACGGTCGCTTCCTGTGGTCGGACGGTCTGGCTGCTGGTGAACCTGCGCGGCTCATGGGCTATCCCGTGCTGATCGCAGAAGACATGCCCGAAGCGGCTGCTGGTTCGAACTCGATTGCCTTCGGTGACTTCGGCGCTGGCTACACTGTCGCCGAGCGTCCGGATCTGCGGGTTCTGCGAGATCCGTTCTCGGCAAAGCCGCATGTCCTCTTCTATGCGACCAAGCGCGTGGGGGGTGATGTGAGCGATTTCGCGGCCATCAAGATCCTCAAGTTCGCCGCCTCCTAAGGCGGAAAACACAGGCGGCGATTGCCGCCTGAAAGCGCGCGTCAGATAGCCTTTGTTGTCTAGCTGTCACCTTTCCGTCCGAGCGGCAAAGGCGGCGCGCGCTTTCTCAATCTTGGGAATTTTTTGGATCGAGAAGTGGAGATTTCCATGATGCTCATTGAAGAGACGAGCGTGCCTGATGAGGCGCTGCCTGTGGCGGAGTTCAAGGCACATCTCAGGCTGGGTACGGGCTTTGGCGACGATGATGTGCAGGATGCTGTGCTGACCTCCTTTTTGCGAGCGGCGATGGCAGCTGTGGAGGCGCGTACGGGTAAGATACTGCTCTTGCGAGAGTTTTCCTGGACGCTGACGGCCTGGCGCGATGCGACGGGGCAGGCCTTGCCGATCGCACCAGTAACGGATGTTGTGGAGATCGTTCTCACGGATGATCTTGGCACTGAGACCACAGTCGATCCCACGCGTTACCGGCTCGAGCGAGACCATCAGCGCCCAAGGATTGTGCCAGCTGGTGGCACATTGCCCTCGGTATCCGAGGGCGGAGAGGTGGAGATCTCCTTTAACGCTGGCTTCGCTGCTACTTTTGGAGATCTTCCCGCGGATCTTGCTCAGGCAGTCTTCATGCTTGCAGCGCATTATTACGAAAACCGGTCTGACATCGGCATGACGGGGGCAGCCATGCCCTACGGCGTCAATGTTCTCATCGAGCGCTACAAGACGGTTCGTCTCGCCGCCAACGGGCCCCTGCAATGAGGGGGCCTATGCTCAACCGGCCTCTCGTGCTCGAAGCCCGAATTCGTACCCCGGACGGGGCCGGTGGATACACGGAGGCCTGGTCTCCGTTGGGGACGCTTTGGGCCGAGCTCAAGGCAGGGAGCGGGCGGGAAACGCGCGAGGATCTCGCGACGTATTCCCGCGCACCATACCGGATCACGGTGCGGGCAGCGCCTCACGGAGCCGTCTCGCGACCACAGGCAGACCAGCGGTTTGTCGATGGTGAGCGTGTCTTCACGATCCTTGCGGTGGTCGAAGCGGGCACCGACGGACGCTTTTTGACCTGCAACGCCGTCGAGGAGGTGGTGACATGAGTTACGCTGGCTCAAGCGGCCTTCAGGCGGCGGTCTTTCAGGCGCTTTCCAACGACGCCGCGGTCTCGGCGCTGGTTTCGACCAACATCTACGACGCACTTCCCACCGGCACGCCGCCTGCGCTCTATGTGAGCCTGGGCCCTGAGGCCGTGGAAGATGCCTCTTCAAAGACCGGTGCCGGGGCGCGGCACGATTTCGTCGTGTCCGTGGTCTCTGAAACGTCGGGCTTTCAGGCCGCCAAGGACGTGGCCTCGGCCATCTGTGATGCCCTGATCGGGGCTGATCTCACGCTCACGCGCGGCGTGCTTGTGGGGCTCTGGTTTCTCAAGGCTAAGGCCGCGCGTTCGGGCGACAACGATGTCCGCCGGATCGATCTGACTTTTCGTGCCCGTGTCGACGGCGTCTGAGCCTTTGCTCGCAAATCACTGAAATTACTTCCAGAATGGAGATAGAGCCATGGCTGCTCAGAACGGTAAGGACCTGCTCGTGAAGGTCGACATGAACGGCACGGGGCTCTTTGAGACCGTGGCAGGGCTACGCGCGACGCGGGTCAGCTTCAACACGGAAGCCGTCGATGTCACGAGCCTTGAAAGCGCTGGCGGTTGGCGCGAGCTCCTCGCGGGCGCGGGGACAAAGACGCTCAACATCTCCGGATCTGGTGTCTTCAAGGATGCCAACACCGACGCGCGCGTTCGAGAAATCTTCTTTGATGGCGAAAACCCCGATTTTCAGATTTTGATCCCAGACTTCGGGACCATCCAGGGAGCTTTTCAAGTCACCTCGATCGAGTACGCTGGCACGCATAACGGCGAGGCGACCTACGAGCTTGCCCTGTCCTCTGCAGGCCTCATCGTCTTCACCGCGACCTGATACATGGCAAACCCGTTGACAGGAGAGGTCGCGCTGATCCTCGGCGGTGAGCGGCACGTCTGCAAGCTGACCCTCGGGGCGATCGCGGAGCTTGAAGACGAGTTGGGGGATGAAAGCCTCGTGGCGCTGATCGAGCGTTTCGAGAGCGGGACCTATAAGGCAGGTGACGTGCTCGCCATCGTTGTCGCAGGCCTCCGCGGAGGCGGTTGGCAAGGCACCAAGCGTGATTTGGTGCGGATGGACATTGAGGGTGGCATTCAGGAAGCGGCACGGGTGGCGGCAAGGCTGCTCGTGCTGGCTTTCGCCACGTTCGACGCATGAGTGTATTTGATTGGCCCGCGCTGTGCCGGTTGGGCATGGGACAGATGCGTCTCAAACCGTCGGAGTTTTGGGCCCTTACACCGGCTGAATTGCGACTCATGGCGGGCCCCCAGGGCGCGCAGCCGCTGCAACGCTCAAAACTCGAGGCGCTGATGCGACGCTTCCCGGATGCAACGCAAGCAGGAAAGGAGCCCTCTGATGGCTGACTTCGATGGGCTCGATGGCGAGTTCGCGGATCTCACGGCAAGCGTGGAAGAGGCGCGGGTCGTCACCCAGACGTTTACCCAAGAGATCGATCGCGTGAAGCTCTCGCTTGCTTCGGTCAACACTGACATGGCCACCTTTGAAAAGGGGCTGAGCAAGGGTCTGAAGCGCGCTTTTGACGGCGTGGTCTTCAAAGGGCTCGAGCTGAGCGAAGCAATGCGTCTTCTTGGCGAGACGCTTTCACGAACCGTCTACAACGCTGCCGTCGCGCCGGTTGCTGATGGTTTTGCGGCGTCCATTGCAGGTGGTTTGTCGGGCCTCCTGAATCCCAGCGGCTTTGCGGACGGTGGTTCTTTCGTCGGCGGGCGCGTGATGCCTTTTGCCAAGGGCGGTGTCGTCAGTAATGCCACAGCGTTTCCGATGCGCGGGGGGCTCGGCCTCATGGGTGAGGCAGGTCCGGAGGCCATCATGCCTCTGGCTCGGGGGGCCGATGGCAGCCTTGGCGTTCGCGCGCAAGGCGGTCGCGGTCCCAATGTGACGATCAATGTCACGACGCCTGACGTTCGCGGCTTCCAAAAGAGCCAGGGCCAGATCGCGGCCCAGGTCAATCGCGCGCTTGCGCGTGGCCAACGCAACGCCTGACGGAGGACACCGATGTTTCATGAAGTCAGATTCCCGTCGACGCTCAGCTTTGGCTCGGTCGGCGGGCCCGAGCGGCGCACCGAAATTGTGACGCTTGCCAACGGTTTTGAAGAGCGAAACACACCCTGGGCGCATTCGCGTCGGCGCTACGACGCGGGTGTCGCGATGCGCTCTCTAGACGATGTGGAAGAGTTGATTGCCTTCTTCGAAGCGCGGCAAGGCCAGCTCTTTGGCTTTCGTTGGAAGGACTGGACTGACTATCGGTCTGTCGCGTCGAGCCGAGAGGTGGCCTACGATGATCAGGTCATCGGGCAGGGGGACGGCGTCACCACTGATTTCACCTTGGTGAAGAACTACCGTTCTGGCGTTCATGTCTATGCGCGGCCAATCCAGAAGCCGGTCGAGGGCAGCGTTCGCGTGGGCATCGGTGGCGTCGAAAAGCAGGACGGGATCGAGTACACGGTCGACAGCGCCACAGGCGTCGTGCGTTTTCTGAGTGCCCCGGACATCGGTGCCGAGGTTACCGCCGGGTATGAGTTCGATGTTCCCGTGCGCTTTGACACGGATAGCATTCAAAACTCAGTCTCAGCTTTCCGCGCGGGCGATGCGCCGAGCGTGCCTGTCGTGGAGGTCCGGGTATGAGCGCGCAGGATCTTTCGACGCATCAGGCTGGTGGCTTCACCACGGTTGCGCGCGCCTGGCTGCTGGAGCGCCGTGATGGGCTTCGGTTTGGCTTTACGGATCACGATCTGCCCCTCACCTTTGAAGGCGTCACCTTTGATGCCAACGGAGGCCTTACAGCTGGCGCCATCACCCAAACCTCGGGTCTGTCGATCGACAACACGGAAGCCATCGGCGCCTTGAGCGATGCGCGCATCACTGAGGCGGACATCAACGCGGGTCTCTATGATGGCGCCTGGGTGACCGCCTGGCTCGTCAACTGGCAAGATGTGGCCGCCCGGCGACTGCTCTTTCGCGGACAAGTTGG
>JBCBME010000074.1:0-9044 GCA_039822945.1 Pseudomonadota bacterium | reverse complement strand
CGCGTGCGTCCCGAACGCTTCACGCCGGAGGGGGACACAGATGAGCAGCGCTTTGTCTCGAGCGTACTCGAACCCACCGAAGGGGAGATGCTCGCCGCCCTCCGCTCCCGCGTCTCCGAGATGCTTTTGCGCATCGACAATCAGGACTCCGAATGTGCCCGGGCGCGGATCGAGGGCGACAGTCAATTGTCCGCAGTGTGTTTGTTTGGCATCCGCCCCGAACACACCTCCCGAAGCGTGCAGTGGAGCGTCGCCTCCCTCGATCTCAACCGCTGCTGGACGATCAATGTCGGGGAGGTCATTTGCAACTTCGCGGTCGAGGCTCGCGTGAACACGGCCAACCTCACGGCGCTCCCCTTCATCTACGCCAGCTGGGCCGAGCAGATCGCCACGGCCGAGTTCGGACGGTTTGAGCGGATCGACGGACGTTGGATCATGACCTGGGCCTATGCGAGCTGCACGATGACCGAGACGACATCGCGCTGCAACGGGGCTGAGCTATAGGGCGGTGCCCGGACAACAAAGGAAGACCCACCATGCGCGCAGCATACTACGAGCGGTTCGGCGCCGCCTCCGACGTCCTCGCGATCGGGGAGATGGAGATGCCAACGCCGGGGCCGGGCGAGGTGCTGGTGCGTCTCCATGCCAGCGGTATCAACCCCTCTGACGTCAAACTCAGGGCTGGCGCGCGGCCCGGGGCCACCATGGCTTATCCGCGCGTGATCCCGCATTCCGATGGGGCGGGCGTCGTGGTGGCCGGTGACATGGCCGAGGGCACCCGCGTCTGGGTCTGGAATGCAGGCTGGCAGCGCGCGTTCGGCACGGCGGCCGAATTTGTCTGCCTGCCCGTGAGCCAGGTGGCCGCGCTTCCTGAGACGACAAGCTTTGCCGAGGGGGCCACGCTCGGCATCCCCGCCATGACCGCGTGGTACGCCCTCGACGGCGTCGCGCCCGGCGAGACTGTGCTAGTCACCGGCGGCGCGGGCAGTGTCGGGCGTTATGCCTGCCAGATGGCCCGCCTCATGGGGGCCCGCGTCATCACCACCGTGTCGTCGGAGGCAAAAGCCCAGCATTCCGGCGCAGAGGAGTGGATCAATTACCGGGAGGCCGATGTCCCAACCGCCCTCATGGATCTGACGGATGGCCACGGCGTGGATCGCATCGTTGACGTCGATTTCGCTGCCAATCAGGACATCGCCGTCCAGTGCCTAAAACCTGGCGGCACGATATCCACCTACGCGTCCGCCTCCCAGATGGTGCCGGAGCTTCAGTTCTACCCGCTCATGTTCAAGAACATCACGCTCCGGATGCTCATCGTCTACCAGCTCACCGGGGACGCCCGCCTGCGCGGCACGGGCCAACTGAACGCGTGGCTGGCCGCGGGGGCGCTAAAACACGCCGTCGTGCCTGGAGGCGGTCTCGATGATATCGCAACGGCCCACGATCACGTGGCCGCGGGTGAGAAGCTCGGCACCGTGGTGCTCGAGATCTAGCCGGAGGTCTCCGCCCGGAGCTCCGCCAGCCGCTCTAGGGCTGCATCCCGCGTGTTGCGAATGTTGGGCCGGGTGCCGCGCGCCTCCATCCTCAGGCGGATATCGGTCTCTGTTTCCGCGCCCGGCGCATAGCGGACGGTGCCCAGAGAAAGCGCGGCCTCGCAGGCCGTCTTGCGCTGATCGTAAGCCACCCACGCGCCCGACTGGATGCGAAAGTGGCTGTAATCCATCAGGAACCACCACTTCCGCTCTGTGGCGCGGATCGCATGCTCGAGCCAGTTGTAGATGTCATGGACATCGCGGCTGTGCTCCATGTTCACGTGGCTGAAATCGATGTCGAGCCGGTCTTCCTTGGGCCGGAAGACAAAGCGCTTCGTAAACGAGAACCGCCGGTAATTGGGGACATGGGCAATCCGCTCCCGCCGCTTGGAGGGCCTCGTCTTGATGTCCTCCCACGCCGCGTCGCGGCTGGCGAAAAGGTTGGGATCATAAAGATCGGTACCCCGCGTGCGCGCGATCTGCTTGGCTGTCATGTCGCTCGCATCGACATGGAGCGTGCCCATGGAATGCGCGGCATGGCACTCCTTCCCGCGGCGGGTATAGGCAAACCACGCCTCGTCCCAGACGCGGTAGTCTGTGCCAATCACGAGGAAAAACCACAGCGGCTCACCGGCCTCCGCGATGCGCGTCTCGATCCGGTCGAAATAGGCATTGGCCTGCGCGCTGTCTTTGAAGACGAGCCCGGTAAGATCGATCTCCAGCACCTCTGCTGCCTCGTGCAGCGTGATGCGGGCGTCGAGCGCGTCGTCAGAGAACGGATCCATGGCCCGGGCATAGCGCAAGGCCTCGCCCATTGTCACCCGCTCCGGCGCTGGCCTAGGGTGCGGGTGGGAGGACGACCATGACCTATTTCGACGAGCTAGAGACGCGAAGCGCCGATGCACGGGCCGCAGGCATTGCGGAGTGTTTGCCCGCGCTCATCGCAGGCGCGCAGGCACTGCCGGGCTACACCGCGCTGTCAGGTGTCGAGGCCACGGGTGTCACCGACATGGCCGCCCTCTCCAAGCTGCCCGTCCTGCGAAAGGCCGATCTGGGTGCCGCGCAAAAGGCAGCGCCGCCCTTTGGTGGGTTTGCGGCGGATGCAGGCTTCAGCCACGTCTTCCAGTCTCCCGGCCCGCTCTATGAGCCGGGCGGTGCCGCGCAGGATTGGTGGCGTTTTGGCCGCTTTCTCCACGCCACGGGCATCGGGGCCGGGGACGTCGTGCAAAACTGCTTCAGCTACCACCTGACGCCCGCGGGAATCATGTTTGAGAATGGCGCGCGCGCCGTCGGCGCCACGACGCTTCCCGCTGGCACCGGCCAGACAGAGCAGCAAGCGCAGGCGGCCGCGCATCTGGGCTCCACCGCCTATGCCGGCACGCCTGACTACCTAAAGATCATCCTCGAGAAGGCCGATCAGCTGAGCCTCGAGCTCAGCTTTGCAAAGGCCTGCGTGTCGGGCGGCGCGCTCTTTCCCTCTCTGCGCGAGTACTACGCCGGGCGCGGGATCGCTTGCCGCCAGTGCTACGCCACTGCCGATCTCGGCAACATCGCCTATGAGAGCGAAGCGATGGAGGGGCTCATCTGCGACGAAGGCGTGCTGGTGGAGATCGTCACGCCCGGCACCGGCGACCCGCTTCCCCCCGGAGAGGTGGGCGAGGTGCTCGTCACCACCCTCAACGCGGACTACCCGCTCATCCGGTTCGCCACCGGCGACATGAGCGCCGTGATGCCGGGCGAAAGCCCCTGCGGGCGCACCAATATGCGCATCAAGGGCTGGATGGGGCGCGCGGATCAGACCACCAAGATCAAGGGCATGTTCGTACGTCCCGAACAGGTGGCCGCCCTCGTGGCACGACACCCCGAGGTCACGCGCGCCCGCATCGTCGCGGGTCGGGAGGGGGAGGCAGACACACTCACCCTCCGCATCGAGGGGGAGGCAGCGGCCGCGGGCGCCTATGGCGAAAGCGTCACCGCGATCATGAAACTGCGCGGCACGGTGGAGGTCGTGGGCGCAGGGGAGCTTCCGGCGGACGGCGTCCTCATCGAGGATACCCGCAGCTATGACGGCTGATATCGCATAGCAGCGCCACCACCCCCAGATTGCTCCAGACGACGACCCCGGAGGCTCCCATGAAGACGCTCGCTTTCACGTTCGCCTGCTTTGCAGCTGCCACTCCAGCAGTCGCAGACGTGGCGGTATTCCTCGCACCCGATCGCCCCTCCGGCGCGGTGGAGCGCCAACTCGGTCAGGCGCAGCGGGCCTATCGGCAGGCCCGGTTTGACGTCTTTGCCACGACGAGCCGGTCCGCGTCCTCACTCGCGGCAGAGCTCACACGCGCCTTTGAGGCCGCAGAGCCCGGCGATCACGTTGTCATCTACTTGAGCGGAACGATCCTGCGCGCAGGCTCGCAAAGCTATCTCGCGGCGGGGCCAGAGACGGGCCTGTCGCCCTTTACCGTCCACACATCAGCACTGCCGATCACGCCCGTGATGGAGGCACTCTCGGCCTATCCCGCCCGCGCGCTTATGGCCGTGGGGCAGCCCGGCGCGGCCCTCACGCTGGGCGGTGATGAGGCGGAGACGTTCGCGGCCCTCCCCGCAGGTGTCGCCGTCGTGGAGGGGTTGCCACGGGACGTGCTGGTGGGCCTCTCAGAGCTCGTTACCCGAGACGGGGCCAGCGTGGCAGAAACGCTTGGCAGCCTCTCGGTCGCAGGCTACGCGCCTGAAACTCTCGCCTTTCTCGGCGGGCCTGCGATCCCGCGTGAGCCTGAGGTGGTCGATGATGACCGCGCCGTCGAAGATGCATTCTGGAACTTCACCCGCGCCACTGGCACGCTCCTGGCATACCGCGCCTACCTTCAGCGCTTTCCAGATGGCCGCTACCGCACAGAGGCTTTGGCCGCCATCGGGCGTCTCAACGTCACCCCAGAGGAACGCGCCGCCGAGATCGAGACCGCACTCGGCCTCAGCCGTGCGGCGCGGCGTGAAATCCAGGTCAATCTCGGCCTCTTGGGCTTCAATCCGCGTGGGCTCGACGGGATCTTTGGCCCTGGCAGCCGGGCGGCCATCCGCGCCTGGCAAGAGACCGTGGGCCTCGAGGCCACCGGCTTTCTGACCGGCAACCAGATCGTCGCGCTTGACCGCGCCGCCGCCGTGCGCCGCGAAGAGATCCGCGACGAAGATCGCGACTTCTGGCTGCGCACCGGTGCCCGCGGCGGCGAAGATCGGCTGCGGGCCTATCTTGAGCGCTACCCCGAAGGCCTCTTTGCCGATGAGGCGCGTGTGGCGCTCGCGGCCATCGAGGACGAACGCCGCGAGGAGGATGAGCGCCGCGAGCGCGCCGCCTGGAGCGAGGCGCGCGCGCTCAACACCGCCGCCGGATACCGCGACTTCCTGCGCGGCTACCCCGAGGGGCTCTTTGCCAACGAAGCACGCTCACGGCTCGAGACGCTCACCGCACCCGTGACCACGGGCCCGAGTGAGGAAGACGTCGCACGTGACCGTCTCCAGGAAGCGCAGGTGGTGGAAAATCCGATCGCGCGCCTTCTGGCCGAACGCCAGCTGGCTGCGCTGGGCTTCACACCCGGTCTCATCGATGGCCGCTTTGACGGGGCAACCCGTGCCGCGATCCGCGGCTTCCAGCAAAGCCGTCAGCTTCCGCCCACAGGCTATATCGGCCGCGCCACAGGCATTGCCCTTTTGTCGTCAGCGCAGCAATAAACCGGAGCCACCTCCAAAACGAAAAAGGCCGCCCTCCTGGGCGGCCTTTTCAATCTATCCGAGCGCGATCAGCCCTGGCGGGCTTTGAAACGGCGCTGCGTCTTGTTGATCACGTAAACGCGGCCCTTGCGGCGCACAACGCGGCAATCGCGATGGCGGTTCTTCAGCGAACGCAGCGAGTTCTTGACCTTCATGGCCTTTCTCCTCTCCATCGGGCCGCGGTGAAGCCCGGGTGAACATGGTGGACACGACTGGGATCGAACCAGTGACCCCTTCGATGTCAACGAAGTGCTCTACCGCTGAGCTACGCGTCCGTTGAATTATCCGGCAGAGTGTGGCCCCTGCGTCAGGATGCGGCGTATAAATAAGCGTGAGCAGGGGATCAAGGGCTTTTGGCCCGCCCTTGGCGTGCTATTCTTCTGTGCAACAGATGGGAGATCAAAGCGTGCCCGAGAGCGCCTATACCTTGTTGCGGCCCAAAGACCAGACCACAAGCGTGGTCTTCGCGTCCCCGCATTCCGGGCGCGATTATCCCATGTGGTTCCTCAAGAGATCGGTCCTCGATGAACGCACGATTCGCTCGTCTGAGGATGCTTTCGTCGACCGGCTCTTTGAGCGTGCGCCGAGCTTTGGGGCACCGCTTCTTTTGGCCGGAGCGCCGCGGGCTTTCGTCGATCTGAACCGCGCCACAGATGAGCTCGACCCCGCCTTGATCGAGGATCTCCGGAAGTCGGTGCACAATCCGCGCGTGGCCTCCGGCCTTGGCATCGTACCTCGCGTCGTGTCCAACGGTCGGCCCATCTACAACGGCAAGATCAGCCTCGAAGAGGCCCATGCCCGGATCAGTGATTACTGGCAGCCTTACCATGATCGGCTTCAAGCGCTGCTCGATGAAGCGCGCGGCACATTCGGGCGCGCGCTCCTCATCGATTGCCATTCGATGCCCCACGAGGCGATTGAGAATTCGCGCGGCGGGGCGCGCCGTGCCGATGTGGTGCTGGGCGATCGGTTTGGGGCAGCGGCCTCGTCTGACATCGTGGAATGCATTGAGGCGGCCTTTACCAATGCGGGTCTGCGCGTGGCGCGCAATGCGCCCTTTGCCGGGGCCTTCATCGCTCAGCAATATGGGCGGCCCTCGCGTGGCCAGCACGTCGTGCAGGTAGAGATCGACCGCAGCCTCTACATGGACGAGGCCAAGATCGCCCCCAACGCCAATTTCGCCGCCTTCCGGGCGCTGATCACTCAGGTCGTCGAAGAGGTCTGCGAGATAGGGCGCCCAATGGTGCAACTCGCGGCCGAGTAACTCAGCGCAAAGACCGCCCTTTCATGATCGCGTCAGCCCCAAAGCGGGCGCGGATCTTGTCGGTGGCGAGCTCTGCCTTGGCGCGGGTTTCCCCCTCCGGATCGAGGAGATCTCCGGCCAGCCCGCTTTCAGCCTTGGAAAGCTCGGACATACCCACGCCGAGCAGGCGATAGGGCGCGTCGTGCTCGACCGCGTCAAAGAGCGCGCGCGCCTCTCGGTAAAGCTTGTCGGCGATGTTGGTGGGCTCGTGGATCGTGTGGCGACGCGTGATCAGGGAATGGTCCGCGCGTTTGAGCTTGAGGATGACGACACGCCCCACGATGCCCTTGGCCTTGGCGCGGTCGGCCACCTTTTCGGCCATGCGCCAGATATGACCGTCGAGGATGTCGTGGCTTGCCGTGTCTTCGCTGAATGTCGTCTCGTTTGAGATGCTCTTCATCTTGGCATCGCGGGCGACGGGGCGGCTGTCCTGCCCCCTGGCCAGATGCCAGAGCCGCTCTCCCATGGAGCCAAAGCGGGCATGGAGCGACTGCCTGTCCCAGCGCAGGAGATCTGCGAAGGTGCGGATGCCCGCCTTGTCGAGGGAGGCTTGCGTGGCCGCCCCCACCCCCCAGATGAGGCGCACCGGCTTGTCGCGCAGGAACGCGTCCGTCTCCCCCTTGCCGATGATGGAATAGCCGCGCGGTTTCTCGAGGTCGCTTGCAACCTTGGCCAGAAACTTGTTGTGGCTGAGCCCAATGGAGCCGGTGAGGCCGAGCTCGTCGCGCATGCGCTTGACAAGGCGTGCGAGAATGACGGCAGGTGGCGCGCCATGGAGCCGGGTCGTTCCGGTGAGATCGAGAAACGCCTCATCGAGTGAGAGTGGTTCGATCGCGGGGGTCATTTCCTCCATCATCTGGCGGATCGCGCGGCTGGCCTCGACGTAAGCCTCGAAACGCGGGCGTACGATCACCGCCTCCGGGCAGAGCTTGAGCGCCTGAAACATGGGCATCGCTGAGCGTACGCCCCGGATTCGCGCGATGTAGCAGGCCGTGGAGACGACACCACGCCGCCCCCCGCCTATGATCACAGGCTTCGAGGCGAGCTTCGGATTGTCGCGCTTTTCGACTGAGGCATAGAAAGCGTCGCAGTCCATATGCGCGATGGAGAGGTTAAAAAGCTCGGGATGCGAGACCACGCGCGGGCTCCGACAGGCGGGGCAGCGGCTTTGGTCTTCGAAGGTGGTCAGGCAATCTCGGCAGAGAGCGGGCATGGCCTCAGGATAAGCGCTCGTGGACGGGCCGGGAATGCCTCCGGCGGAAGTATTTTGGGACAGAAGAAAGGGCGGGCTTCGTGTTCATTGGCGGCAAGGTGGCGCTTTTTGTTGGCGACAGGCTCCTCGTGATCCTCAGGGATGCGGATCGCGATATTCCCTGGCCCGGCTGGTGGGACTTTCCGGGTGGCGGCCGGGAGCCTGGAGAGACGCCGGAGGAGGTGGTGATCCGCGAAACCCATGAAGAGGTCGGGCTCACGCTCCGCGCGACCGATCTTGTCTGGAAGCGCGCCTATACGTCCACGAGCGGGGACAGGGTCTATTTCTTTGTGGCGCATCTTCCCGAGACGGCGGCGGAAGCAGTCCGTTTTGGCGATGAGGGCCAGCGCTGGGAGCTTTGGAGCACGGAGGCCTACATGCGCCATGAGAGGGGCATTCCGCAGTTCAAATCGCGCCTCGAGGACTATCTCCGCGAGCGCTAACATCACGAAACTGCAACACCGTTATGACGCAAATTGAATTGTAAAGAATCGCCGCGAGGCGCATTCTCTTTGCATCAGACCTCTGGTCGGGAGAGCGCAGTTCAGCTGCCGCCGAAGGAGCAACCGCCCCGGTAAACTCTCAGGCACAAGGACCGGTCAGGGGATATCGATCCGGAGAGCCTCGCGCCTGGCAGCGCAAGGCACCGAAGGCGCAAGCGTGGGTCACCACGCGAAAACGCTCAGGTTCAGAACGGATGGGGCTTTGAGGCGCGCATCGCGCCGGAAAGGCCTGCCGCCATGGACCACATCGCCGTCATCGGAGCCGGGATCGCCGGCATCACCACAGCCTTTCAGCTACATCAGCGCGGCTTTGACGTCACCGTCATCGACCGGCAGCGTTATGCCGGGATGGAGACATCATTTGCCAATGGCGGCCAGTTGTCGGCCTCGAACGCCGAGGTCTGGACATCCTGGGGCACGGTCCTCAAGGGTTTGAAGTGGATGGCCAAATCTGACGCGCCGCTCCTCGTGAACCCGAAGCCCAGCTGGCACAAGATCAGCTGGATGGCGGAGTTCCTCGGCAACATCCCGAACTACAAGACGCACACCGTCGAGACGGTGCGCATGGCGGTTGCTGCGCGGCGGACCCATGCCGCCATGGCCGAGCTTGCGGGCGTGGATTTCAACCTCGAGCGGCGCGGGATCCTGCACTTCTACGAGACTGAGAAAGAGCTCCGGGGCCCGGAGCTCTT
>JBCBME010000073.1:0-9188 GCA_039822945.1 Pseudomonadota bacterium | reverse complement strand
ATGCGGAAATACGACCACGCCAAGCTCACGCAATTCGAAGAGTTGCAAAAGGCAGGCCGCGCTGCGGGCGTCGACGCAGAGCTCGCCGCGCGCACGGGCAAGCTCGATTACGACAGCACCTGCGTTATGCTCTACACCTCCGGCACCACGGGCCGGCCCAAGGGCGTGGTGCTGTCGAACCGCAACATCATCGAGACCTCTAAGAACTCCGCCGAATTCGACGCCCTGCGCGCCGGCGACGAGGTGCTCGCCTACCTGCCTATGGCCTGGGTGGGGGATTTCATCTTTTCCATCGGGCAGGCCTACTGGACGGGCTTCTGCGTCAACTGCCCTGAAAGCGCCGACACTGTCATGCACGACCTGCGCGAAATCGGGCCCACATACTATTTTGCCCCGCCGCGCGTGTTCGAGACCCAGCTCACCAGCGTCATGATCCGCATGGAGGATGCGGGCAAGTTCAAGCAGTGGCTCTTTGAGAAGTTCATGGCGCGCGCCAAGGTGGTGGGGCCAAAGCTCCTCGACAAAAAGCCCGTGGGGCTCGTGGATCGCATCATGTACGCGCTGGGCGAGTTTTTCGTCTTCGGGCCGCTCAAGAACACGCTGGGGCTGAGCCGCGTGCGCGTGGGCTACACCGCTGGTGAGGCGATCGGCCCCGAGATCTTTGATTTCTACCGCTCGCTCGGCATCAACCTCAAACAGCTCTATGGCCAGACAGAGGCCTCCGTCTTCATCACCCAGCAAAAGGATGACGAGGTCCGCCCCGACACGGTGGGCACGCCCACGCCGGGCGTCGAGATCCGCATCGATGAGAACGGGGAGGTCTTCTACCGCTCGCCCGGCGTCTTCGTGGAGTACTTCAAGAACGCTGACAGCACCGCGGGGACGAAGGACGCCGAGGGCTGGGTCGCCACCGGCGACGCGGGCTTTCTCGAAAGCGACACCGGCCATCTGCGCATCATCGACCGTGCCAAGGACGTGGGCAAAATGGCCTCGGGCGCGCTCTTTGCCCCGAAATACGTGGAGAACAAGCTCAAGTTCTTCCCCAATATTCTGGAGGCCGTGGTGCTCGGAAACGGGCGCGAAACCTGCACCGCATTCATCAACATCGATCTTACTGCAGTGGGCAACTGGGCGGAGCGCAACAACATCGCCTATGGCGGCTATCAGGAGCTTTCCCAGCATCCGCAGGTGCGCGACGCCATCCGCGCGCATGTCGAGGAGGTCAACCGCAGCGTCGCCGAGGACGAGATGCTCAACGGCTGCCAGATCCACCGCTTCCTCGTGCTCCACAAGGAGCTCGACGCCGATGACGGCGAGCTGACGCGAACCCGCAAGGTCCGCCGCCGCATCATCGAGGAGAAATACGCCGATCTGATCGCCGCGCTTTACGACGGCTCGAGCGAGGTAAGCACCGAGACGGAAGTGACCTATGAGGATGGCCGCAAGGGCTCCATCAAGGCGACGCTGACGCTGATGGACGCCAAGACCGTGCCGGTCGAGGTCAAAACACTGGAGGCCGCGGAGTGAGGCGCGCAAGGGTCATGCCCGACCTCGGGTGGGCATCCGTTGAGGATTGTGCGCGCGATCTTCGCGCAAATCCGCCGTCCGATTGTCTTGCCGCTGTGGAGTATGCCCTCCCGGGGGGGAGGTCGGGCATGGCGCTTGCGCGCCGGGTCCTGAACGCGACGGAGGTGCCCCATGCTTGATCAGAGCCAGACCAAGGCCGCGGGATACACCACCGCCGACGGCCGCCAAATCGGCGGCGTGCTCATGGAGATGAAGAACATCACGCTCAAGTTCGGCGGCGTGACGGCGATCAAGGACATCTCCTTTGACATCCACGAGGGCGAGATCCGCGCCATCATCGGCCCGAACGGCGCGGGCAAATCCTCCATGCTCAACGTCATCTCGGGCTTCTACACGCCGCAAGAGGGTGAGGTCTGGTATCAGGGTGCCAAGCGCCCGCCCATGAAGCCCTACGAGGTCGCGCGCCTCGGCGTCGCCCGCACGTTCCAGAACATCGCACTCTTTGAGGGGATGACCGTTCTCGACAACGTCATGACCGGCCGCCTAAACCACATGAAATCAGGCATCCTGAGCCAGGCCATCTGGTGGGGCCGCGCCCGTGACGAGGAAATCGCCAACCGCGAAAAGGTGGAGCGCGTCATCGACTTCCTCGAGATCCAGTCGATCCGAAAGACGCCCGTGGGCCGCCTCCCCTATGGCCTGAAAAAGCGGGTGGAGCTCGCCCGCGCGCTCGCTGCCGAGCCCTCGCTCCTCCTCCTCGACGAGCCCATGGCCGGCATGAACGTCGAGGAAAAGGAGGACATGTCCCGCTTCATCCTCGACGTAAACGATGAATTCGGCACCACAATCGCCCTTATTGAGCACGACATGGGCGTGGTCATGGATCTCTCCGACCGCGTGGTCGTGATGGATTACGGCAAAAAGATCGGCGACGGCACGCCCGACGAGGTGCGCAACGATCAGACCGTGATCGACGCCTATCTGGGCGTCGAGCATTGAGCGCGCGGCTTTAAAGGAGGCATGAGACCGTGAGAGATATCTTCGTCACCCCTTTCGTGGACATGTTCGCCGCGCCCGATTTCCTGCTGCAGGTGCTGTGGGAGGGGCTCGTCTCTGGCATCCTCTACGCGCTCATCGCGCTGGGCTTCGTGCTGATCTTCCGGTCGTCGCGGATCTTCAACTTTGCCCAGGGGATTATGGTGGTCTTTGCGGCACTCACCCTCGTGGGCTTTCACGCGATGGGCGTGCCGGCGTGGATCTCGGTGGCGCTGACGCTTGGCGTGATGCTCGCGCTCTCGGTCACGATTGAGCGCGTCGTGCTGCGGCCCCTGGTGGGGCAGCCCGACATCATCCTCTTCATGGCCACGATTGGCATCACGCTCTTTCTCATCGGTTTTGGCGAGATCATCTTTGGCGGTGAAAACAAGCAGATGATCACCTCCGATCTCGGCATCCCCACCGACTCCATCGTGCTCGAGCCCTTCGGTGGCCTCCTCATTCTCGAGCAGCAGGACGTCACCGCCGTCATCGGTGCAGCGCTCCTCGTGGTCGGGCTTCTGGCGTTTCTCAATTACACGCGCATGGGCCGCGCCGTGCGTGCGCTGGGTGACGACAGCCAGGCCGCGCTCAGCGTGGGCATCTCGCTCCAGACGATCTGGGTGCTGGTGTGGTTCATCGCGGGCATCATCGCGCTTGTGACAGGCATCGCCTGGGGCTCCCGCGCTGGTGTCTCCTTCGCGCTCGAGGTCATCGCCTACAAGGCGTTGCCGGTGCTGATGCTGGGCGGGCTCGAAAGCATCACGGGGGCCATCATCGGGGGCCTCATGATCGGGATGCTGGAAAAGCTTTTTGAGATCTACTGGGGCCAGCCCCTCCTCGGCGGCGGGACAGAGGCGTGGTTTGCCTACATCCTCGCGCTCACGGTGCTGCTCTTTCGGCCCCAGGGCCTCTTTGGGGAGAAGATCATTGAGCGTGTCTGATCTCGCCTTGAAGACCAGCCGCAGGCAGGGGTGCCATTGATGCAGCAGATCTGGATCATCCTCCTCGTGCTGGGCGTCGCGGCCAATATCGTGATCGGCTGGCTGGCCTTTCAGGACGGTGCCATGGGGCAGGTGGCCACCTCGCTCCTCCTCGCCGCGCTCTGCGGCGGCGTGGCTTATCTTCGGATCAAACAAGCGGAGAAGAAGTGATGCTTTACCGCACCGCAGGACAGTTCAAGACATCCTACAAGACCGATCAGGCGCTCTTCCCTGTCCGGCAGGACGCCGTCCTTCTCGGCATCATACTTGTCTTTGCCTGGGTGATCTTTCCGATGACAGCGTCGGAATTCACGTTTCAGACGCTGCTCATCCCGATCCTGATCTACTCGCTCGCGGCGATGGGGCTCAACATTCTGACGGGCTATGCGGGGCAGCTCTCGCTCGGCACGGCGGCCTTCATGGGGGTGGGGGCTTACGCTTGCTACAAGCTCATTGAGGTGATGGATCCGATCCTCGCGATCCTCTTGTCGGGCATCTTCAGCGCGGGCGTGGGCGTCATTTTCGGGATCCCCAGCCTGCGTATCAAGGGCTTCTACCTCGCCATTGCAACGCTCGCGGCGCAGTTCTTTCTCGTGTGGCTCTTTGAGAAATGGGCCTGGCTTTACAACTACAACGCCTCGGGTGCGATCCAGGTGCCCAACCTCGACACCTTCGGCATCTTTGTCACCGGCCCGCAGGCCACGTCGGTCACGCAGTACTACGTGATCCTGGCCATCGTCACGCTCATGACGCTTCTGTGCATCAACCTGACCCGCGGCACGCTTGGGCGGACATGGAAAGCCACGCGCGACATGGACATCGCCGCCGAGCTCATCGGCATCAACCTCATGAAGTCAAAGCTCACGGCCTTTGCCATCTCGTCCTACATCGTGGGGGTGGCAGGGGCGCTTTTCGTCTTCATGTGGCGCGGCGCGGCGGAGCCCAACCTCTTTGACATCCCGCTCAGCTTCCAGATCCTTTTCATCGCCATCATCGGCGGGCTGGGCTCGATCCTGGGCAATTACCTCGGCGCGATCCTCATCGTGGGCCTGCCCGTGGTGCTCAATACCGTCCCAGGCCTCGTGGGGCTTGAGATAAAATCCGCCACGGTGGAACATATCAACATCATGATCGTCGGCTCGCTGATCATCTTCTTTCTGATCATCGAGCCCCATGGATTGGCGCGCCTCTGGGCGCTGATCCGCGAGAAACTCATCATCTGGCCATTCCCGCACTAGAGAACGGGAAGGACAGTCACACAAGTCTCAGGGAGGAGACACCAATATGAAGACATTGACGAAACTCGCAGCTGCTGCGGCGCTGTCCTTTGCCGGCGCGGCCGTGGCGGCCGAAAGCCTCTACGTGCCCAACCTCAGCTACCGGACGGGCCCCTTCGCCTCCACGGGCATCCCGCTCATGAACGGTCAGCGTGACTATTTCGAGATGCTCAATGCCCGTGACGGCGGCATCGGCGGCGTCATGATCGAGTTCGAAGAGTGCGAGACCGGCTACTCCACCGAAAAGGGCGTGGAATGCTATGAGCGCACCAAGGGCGAGGCCATCGTGACCCAGCCCTGGTCCACCGGCATTACGCTTCAGGTCCTGCCAAAGACCAACGTGGACGAGATCCCGATCCTTGCCCCTGGCTACGGCTTCTCGCCAATGGCAGACGGCAAGACCTTCCAGTGGGCCTTCAACGTGCCCGGCGGGTATTGGGATGCGGCTGACATGATCGTCCAGTACCTCGAGGCAGAGGGTGACATCGCGGGTAAGAAGATCGCGTTCCTCCACCTCGACCACCCCTATGGCAAGGAGCCGCTCCCGCTGCTCAACGCACTGGCCGAGGAAAAGGGCTTTGAGCTTCTGCCGATCCCGGTGGGCCTCAACGAGATGCAGAACCAGTCCGCACAGTGGCTGCAGATCCGCCGCGAGCGTCCCGACAATGTCGTGATGTGGGGCTGGGGCGCCATGAATGCCGGTGCCATCACCGAAGCCGTGAAGACGAAGTATCCGATGGATCAGTTCATCGGTGTCTGGTGGTCCGGTCAGGACGCAGACCTGCGCCTCGTGGGTGAAGAGGGCGCGGGCTACAAGTCCATCTCCTGGTCCTTCCCGAACCCGGAGGCCGCCATCCACGCAGAGATCAAGGAGCACGTGACCGACGCGGGCAAGTCGCTGTCGAACGCCGAGGAAATGGCGGGCGTCTTCTATAACCGTGGCCTTGTGATGTCGATGATCCTCGCCGAGGGCATCGCCGCCGCGCAGGCTGAGTATGGCACCGCCATGATCGACGCCGGTCAGCTCCGCTGGGGCCTTGAAAACCTCGACATCACCGAGGCCCGCCTCGCCGAGCTCGGCATGACCAACATGGTCCCGCCGTTCTCCACCTCCTGCGCCAACCACACCGGCCATGCCGGCGGCTGGATGCTGCAGTGGGACGGCGAGAAGTTCGTGAAAGCGTCCGACCTGCTTACCCCGCGCGTGGATGACTACAAGCCGCTCCTCTCCGCAAGCGCGGCAGAGTACGCCGACGCGAACGCGCCCTGGGCCGTCAACGAAAGCTGCGCAGCCGAGAGCTGATCGCAACAAGGGCGGCGGGCCTCACGCTCGCCGCCCTATCTCTTAACTCCGACCATGCTGCGCCCCCTTCTCCTCACGCTCGGATGCCTCGCACTCGCCGCGTGCGGGACAGGTCAGCTCACGGGCCCCACATGCGCAGCGCTTGAATCCTTTACAGGGACTGCCCCCGCCGAGGCTCTCAGATCCGCCCCGCCCCCCGACACCGTCGAGGCCGACATCGCAGAGGTCATGTCAGCGCCGGTGCAGAGCGCGCTTAGCCAGCGAAGATCCATCCTCGCCATCTCCGCAGGCGGCCAGAACGGCGCCTTTTCCAGCGGCTTTCTCACCGGCTGGACAGAGCGGGGAAATCGCCCTGAATTCGACATCGTCACCGGAGCCTCTGCGGGTGCGCTCGTGGCGCCCGTGGCCTTCCTCGGCGCGGAGTTCGACGAAGAGCTGCGGCGCAACACGGGCATCGGTGACGAGGATGTCTTTCGCCGTCGCGGCACGCTGGGCGCGCTGAGCTCGAACTCCTTCTTCGACACAGGCCCTCTCGCGAGCCGTGTCACCGCGCTCTATTCCGATCCCGCCTTCTGGGATGCGCTCATCGCGCAGACGCAATCCCAGCGCCTCCTCCTCATCGGGGCCACCGACATCGAAACCGGCCGCTTCCAGCGCTTTGACTTCGCAAGCCTCCTGCGGGCTGACAAACCCGTCGAGGAAAAGAAGACCTGCCTCGTGGAGGCCACGCTCGCCTCCGCCGCGATCCCGGGGCTTTTCCCGCCGCGCAAGATCAATGACCGCCTTTTCGTGGATGCCGGTGTGCGCCAAGCGATCTTTCTCGATCAGATCACGCGGGAACTCGACCGCCAGCGTGGCGCTGGCGGAGCGGAGGTCTATCTGCTGATCAACGGCACACTCGATTTCGCATCGAGCGACGTGGATCCGCAGCTCTTGCCGCTCATCGGGCGCAACCTCGAGATCCTCACCGACGAGGGGATGCGCGCCTCGATCCTCAGTGTGCTGGAGCGGGCACAATTCAAGGGCTGGCGGCTGCGCGCCGCAGCCATCGACGCGCTTCCCGATTGCGGCGACGAAGGCGACACCGTCTTCTCGCGCTGCGTGACGGAGGCACTTTTTGAGGCCGGGCGCGCCCGCGCCCTCAGTGACGATCCATGGCTCAGCGCTGAAGAGCTCAGGCAGGCCCTCGAAAACGGGAGAGTGGAACGATGAAAGACATGGCAACCGAGGAAACGCTCCTCGAGGTCAACAATATCGAGGTGATCTACAACCACGTGATCCTTGTCCTGAAAGGTGTCTCCCTCCACGTGCCAAAGGGTGGGATTACCGCGCTTCTTGGCGGCAACGGTGCGGGGAAGACGACGACGCTCAAAGCGATCTCGAACCTCCTCCACAACGAGCGGGGCGAGGTCACGAAAGGCGCGGTGATGTATCGCGGCGAACGCGTGCAATCCCTCAATCCCGCCGCGCTGGTGAAGAAGGGCGTCGTGCAGGTCATGGAGGGCCGCCACTGCTTTGGCCACCTGACCGTGGAGGAAAACCTCCTCACTGGGGCCTATACGCGTCGCGACGGCAATGCCGCGATCAACGCCGATCTCGAGCTCGTCTATTCCTACTTCCCGCGCCTCAGGGAGCGGCGGAAGGCGCAGGCGGGCTACACGTCTGGAGGGGAGCAGCAGATGTGCGCCATCGGTCGCGCGCTCATGTCCCGGCCCGAGATGATCCTCCTCGACGAGCCGTCCATGGGCCTCGCACCGCAGCTCGTGGAAGAGATCTTTGGCATCGTGAAATCGCTCAACGAAAACGAGGGGGTGAGCTTCCTTTTGGCTGAGCAGAACACGAACGTCGCGCTCCGCTTTGCCCATTACGGCTACATCCTTGAGAATGGGCGCGTGGTGATGGACGGCCCCGCCGCCGATCTGCGCGAGAACCCGGATGTGAAGGAATTCTACCTCGGTGTCTCCGAGGAAGGCCGCAAGAGCTTCCGCGATGTCCGCTCCTACCGCCGCCGCAAGCGCTGGCTCAGCTAACACGGCCCCCCTCGCGAGGTGATGACAGCCCGCCCGCGTCTTTGTAGCCTCGGCGGTGATGATCCCGCTGATCCGCAAGGAGGCCCCGATGCGCTGGCTTCTACACTCCGCCCTGTTCGTGCTGTTGCTGGCGAGCCCGGCACATGCAGACGTGGCAAAGCTTCAGATGTCGCTAAAATCCATCGGCTGCTACGGCGGGGAGATCACCGGCCGCGCCAATCTTGCGCTGCGCACGGCCTCGCGCTGTTTTCAAAACCACATCGGCGCCGATCCAGACGGGACGCTCTCGGGCGAGGAGGAGGCCGCGCTCCATAGCATGGCCGCCTCCGGTGCCACCGTTTCCAGCCAGCCGTCGTACACAGCAGAGCAGCCGCGCGGCGATCTGATGCCCCGCTACGATCCCAATGCCAGCGGCGAGCAGCGCTTTGCCGCGGCACGGGGCGACGAGCAGGGCACGCAGCTGGCGAAAGATGCAGAGCTCGTGGAGCGCCTCAATGAGCTCATCAACACCTCCCTCCACGGCGGTGGTCTCACCGTCCGGGCGAGCCGCCCGTTTCCGGAAAGGGCTGCGGATCCCGCGCTGATCATGGTCTCCGTCGGGGGGGTGCCCACGGTCACCTATGCCCCGATCATCACCCGCGATCTTGGCTGGCAGCTTGGCCTGACGGCAAGCTGCGCCTCCCGGCAGCGGATCGACCTCACGTTCCTTCTCCGCGATTTGAGCGGTGTCGAGCCCCTCCCGCAGAGCACACGCCTCACGCTCACGCTGCGCGCCTTTGGTGGGGGAGAGACGGAAATTCCGGTGACGATCATCGACACGCCCGGAGCGTCAGGCCGCCTCGTCCGGGTCCGCGCCACGATGCGGGCCGATGACCGTTTTCTCGACCGGATGCTGCCCACCTCCAACCTGCAAGCGCAGCTCAAGGAGAATGGCCGCTTCACGCAATTCACCTCGGGCACCAGCCTCACCACCTTCTTCGAGGATCTGCGTCCGCTGCTCGATGTCTGCTCCGAACGCGTGCGTCCCGAACGC
>JBCBME010000072.1:0-9241 GCA_039822945.1 Pseudomonadota bacterium | reverse complement strand
CGCCTTGCATAGGTCCTCCAGAGCCAGACCATCCGCGCGCCATCGCTGCGCCCTTTGTGGGCCGCGCTATCTAGGCCAGGGTTTGCCATGGCGGCGTCCTGCTTTGAAATCTTCGGTGAGCCTCACCGGATCGTAGCCGGTCTTCAGCCAGTCTTCCAAGGTGACGGGCCCCTCAGCCTGCGCCTCCTCGAAATGATCGAGCATCACGTCAAGAATGCCTGCATCCGAATTGGACAGATGCAGGTAGCGGAGCGACAGCATTTTGCGTGCTTCCGCCACGGGGCGCCCCTGATCGAGGAGGTAGAGCGCAGAGGCAAGGCCCGCGCGGTCCGAGCCCGATTTGCAATGCATCAGGAACGGGCCCTCGATGGCGCGAAAGGTCTCAAGCAGCGTGAGAAAGCGGCTCGCTGGAAATGCCTTGGTGACGTTTAGCGTCACCACCTCGAGCGCGATGCCATGGCGTGCGCAGGCGTCTTTCTCGAGCTGGAAATGCGCCTCTTCCCCCACGCCGCGCAACACGAGGATCGTCTTGATGCCCATCCGTGCATAGCGCGCCACGCGCCGCGGCCCCGGCTGGTTGGACCGCCACACGCCCGGCGCGATCTCTTCGAGGTTCGTCCAGAGGATGCGCAGAAACCCTTGATCGAAAAGGGAGTAGCAGGTGAGCGCCCATGCCCGGCCAAAGGGGCGCGCCAATGTCTCGGGCGTGACGCGCGTCACCGCCTTCAGGCGAGATTTCAGGCTTGGGGCAGAGGCGTTCATCAGCACGACCGTGGGCAAATCTTGGGCAGGCCAGCCCTCGCCAGCGTGCAGCGCTATCTATGCCGCGCCCGAAGCGCAAGCAAGGTTTGACGCGGCGCCCGCCCCGGCATACCTCCCCAGACATGAACACCCATCGCGCTCCGCTCCGTCAAAGTCTGGCCAATGGCCGCCCGCTTCTCGCCATTCCGGGCCCCTCTGTCATGCCCGATCGTGTGCTGCAGGCCATGCATCGCCCTGCGCCCAACATCTATGCCGGGCAGCTCGTGGAGATGACGGCCTCGATCATCCCGGATCTGAAGGCCGTGGCTCGCACCGAGCAGAACGTGGCCATGTATATCGCCAATGGTCATGGCGCGTGGGAGGCCGCGCTGTCGAACACGCTGTCACCTGGAGACAAGGTGCTGATCCTTGCCACCGGCCGCTTTGCACACGGCTGGGGCGACATGGCCGCGTTCATGGGCGTGGAGTGTGACATCATCGATTTCGGGCAGCGGGCCCCCATCGATGTGGCCCGCGCCGAAGAGGCGCTGCGCGCAGACAAAACCCACGCCTACAAGGCCGTGCTGACCGTGCAGGTCGATACCTCGACCTCTGTAAAAAGCGATATCACGGGCGTGCGTCGCGCCATGGATGCCGCCGGACACCCCGCGCTGCTCATGGTCGACTGTATCGCATGCCTCGGCAGCGACGAGTTCCTGATGGATGCCTGGGGCGTCGATGTCATGGTCGCGGGCTGCCAAAAGGGCCTGATGACACCGCCGGGGATGTCCTTTGTCTACTTCTCCGAAAAGGCCGACCGCGCGCGAGAGACGGCCGGTTGCGTCACGCATTACTGGAATTGGCGCCCGCGCTCGAAGCCCGAAGAATACTACCAGCACTTCGACGGGACAGCGCCCACCCATCACCTCTACGGCCTGCGCGAAGCGCTCGACATGATCGTCCACGAAGAGGGGCTCGATGCTGTCTTTGCCCGCCACGCCACGCTCGCCCGTGCGGTGTGGGCGGCGTTTGAAGCGTGGTCCGCTGAGGGCCCGGTGGAGCTCAATGTCACCGAACCCGCCCATCGGTCCAACGCTGTCACAAGCATCCGCATCGGTGCCCCCCACGGCACCGCCCTGCGCGACTGGATGGACGAGGTGGCTGGCGTCACGCTTGGCATCGGGCTCGGCATGGCGCCTCCCGGTGATCCCGCCTGGCATGGCTTTTTCCGCGTGGGTCACATGGGGCACGTCAACGCCAACATGATCCTCGGCACGCTGACCTCCATCGAGGCTGGCCTGACTGCCCTAAGCGTGCCTCACGGAAAAGGGGGCTCAGCAGCAGCTGCAAGGGTTGTCGCGGGCGTCTAACCTCTCAGGAACGCGGGCGCGATGCGTGGTAGGCGATCTCCGCCACGCTGGCGCTCAGGATCACCCAGACAAAGCCGAACACGCCCGAAATGATCCACAGCGCGAAAAAGGTAATCGCCGTCGCCATGGCAAAGAAGGCCGTGGTGTAATTCGGCGCTTCCTTCGGGGTGAAATTCTCGTCGCTCATCGGGCCTCCGTTCCAGCAATGCTAGCAGGCGAGAGACCATAGAAAAGCGAAACTTCCATTGCTCACGAAAATGAGCGGGTTTGGCCGCGTCACTCCGCAGCTTTTTCCAGCGCGCGGGGCAGGGCCTGAGCAAAGAGCTCGAGGTCCCGATCTGTCCCGCAGCCCACGCGAATGCAGCGATCAAGCGGAGCCACCATGGGCTTGCGCACAAAGACCCCCTCGTCGAGCAATGCGGCAAGCACGCGCTCTGCAAACGGTCCGTCTCCTCCGCAATCGATGGTCACGAAATTCGTGGCCGACGGAAGCGCACGCAGCCCGCAGGTGCGCGCGGTGCGCATGATCTCGGCGCGGGCCGCGGCCACCGATTTGACGACACGGGCCAGGTGGTCCTGATCGGCAAGAGCCGCCAAGGCGCCAGCTTGCGCCACGCGACCGAGCCCGAAATGGTTGCGCACGCGGTTGAACGCCGCGATGAGCGAGGCGGGCCCAATCGCGTAACCGACCCGCAGTCCCGCCAGCCCGTAAGCCTTGGAAAACGTTCGTAACCTGATGGCGCGCGTGTTTTCGGGGTCGAGCGCGGGCGCCGTGCCAGCAGGGGCTGTGTCGACATAAGCTTCATCGAGGACCAAAAGGCTGCCCCGGGGCACGTGCCGGATCACCCGCTCCACCACCCCAGCCGGGTGCCATGTTCCCATCGGATTGTCGGGATTGGACCAGTAGATCAGCTTGGCCCGCACGCGCGCGGCTTTCGCTATGAGCGCAGCCGGGTCTTCCATGTCGTCGCGGTAAGGCACGGTGACGAGCTCACCGCCGAAGCCCGCCACATGGTAGTTGAACGTCGGATAAGCACCATCTGACGTCACAACGGCGTCGCCCGGCGCTACGGTGAGCCGAACCAGCAGCCCAAGAAGCCCGTCAATCCCTTCACCCACAACGATATTTTCAGGATCCACTCCGTGATGCGCGGCCAGCGCCTCCCGCAGATCATGGACCTCCGGATCGCCGTACATCCAAGCCTCGGACCCGGCTTCCGCCATCGCCTCAACGGCACGGGGTGAGGGGCCAAAGACGCTCTCATTGGCCCCGATGCGCGCATCAAACGGCGCCCCGCGACCACGCTCCATCGTCTCAGGACCCACAAAAGGCATTGACGCAGGTAAAGAGGCGGCGAGCGGCGTCAGCCGCGCCTCCTCCTTCATCTTTCCTGAAATACTCCGGGGAGTGTGAGGGGCTGGCCCCTCACGGGTCGCGCCACTCACCCCATCTCTCCCAGCCGCACGAGCGCGGCTTCAAGCGTTTGACGCTCCTCAGCGCGCGCGGCAAGGTTGGCCTTGGCCTCCTCCACCACCTCTTCGGGGGCAGATGCGGTGAACTTCGGGTTGTTCACGCGACCCTCCAACCCTTTGATTTCCTTGTCGAGTTTCGCCACTCCCTTCGTCAGGCGCGCGGTCTCCGCGGCGACATCGATAAGGTCGGCGACAGGCAGGCCAAAGCTGCAGCCGGGTGCGGCCACCACGAGCGCGCCCTTGGGCATGGCCTCCGCCAGGTCCGGCCCCTCGACGCGCGCAAGCCGCTCGATCAAAGTCCAGTTCCGCTCCAGCGCCGCACGCCCCGCCGCATCGAGCTCAGCGGCCACAAGCGGCACGCGCGCCGAAGCCGGCACGTTCATCTGCGCCCGCGCGGAGCGGATATTTTCGATCAGCGTGATCACCCAGTTCATCTCGCGGTCCGCAGTTTCGTCAATGAGATCAGTGCCATAGTCGGGCCATGCACTCACCGCGAGGGGCCGCTCCCGCTCCGACTGGCCCCAGAGCTCTTCGGTGATGAAGGGCATGATCGGATGCAGTAGGATGCAGCACTGGTCGATCACCCAGCCCATCGTCTCCCGCGTCTCGGGCGCGGTCGCCTCGTCCGCCAATAGCGGCTTGGCAAACTCCACGTACCAGTCGCAGACCGTGCCCCAGATATGGCTGTAGAGCGCGCTCGCGGCATCGTTGAAACGGTAGGCGGCGAGGGCCGCGTCCACGGCAGCCCGCGTCTTGGCGGTTTCCCCCACGATCCAGCGGTTTGCCCTGTTTTGTACAACCGAGCGCCCCTCGGAGAGAGATTTGTACACCTCTCCACGCGCCCCGAGCGCGCCGTTCATCTCCGCAAAGCGCGCTGCGTTCCAGAGCTTCGTCCCGAAATTCCGGTAGCCCTCGATGCGCTTCATGTCGAGCTTGAGCACACCCCCGAGCGCGGCCATGGCAGCCGACGAAAAGCGCAGAGCGTCGGCGCCGTATTCGTCGATGATCTCGAGCGGGTCGATGACGTTCCCGGTGGACTTCGACATCTTCTTGCCCTTGGCGTCGCGCACGAGCCCGTGGAGGTAAACGTTCTTGAAGGGGATGTCGTCGACGACCGCGAGCTGCATCATCATCATCCGTGCGACCCAGAAGAAGAGGATGTCCTGCCCGGTAATGAGATCAGAGGTCGGGAAGAAGCGCTTTAGCGCATCGCTCGCCTCCGGCCAGCCGAGGGTGCCGATCGGCCAGAGGCCTGACGAGAACCACGTGTCGAGGACGTCGGGGTCTCTCTCTAGGTGGCTCCCATAAAAGTCTTCATTGTCGGCGCTGTCTCCAAACGTCCTTGCGCGAACACGACCAAAAGCATCCTTGGATTGCATCGAGCCATCGGGATCGAAGTCTAAGAGGACGTTTTCGCCAAGCTTATAGAGTCCCAGCTCGTCGAGATTTTCAGTTTCGACCCCCGAAATTGCATGAGGATCAGCAGCAATAGAAAAGGTTAACTCAGCTTTAGGGCGGCGTTTTCGGTGGAATGCAGCCGCCAACTTCGCAGCTTCGAAGGCGTTCGGGGCGCAAAAGCGGTTTCCAAGGTTGTCGTACCACACAGGGATCTGGTGGCCCCACCAGAGCTGGCGGGAGATGCACCAGGGCTCGATGTTTTCGAGCCAGTGGTAATAGACCTTCTCGCCGCTCTCGGGGACGATCTTCACGTCGCCATTGCGGACGGCATCGAGGGCGGGGCCCACGATCTTGTCGGTGTCGACGAACCACTGGTCGGTGAGCATGGGTTCGATGACCACCTTCGAGCGGTCACCGAAGGGCTGCATGATGGGCTTGTTCTCGACCATCGGGATGGTTTCGGTGATCTCTTCGCCATCCTCCTCGCGGGTGACGGTCGTCATGACGGCGAGGCCCTCGGAGGTGATTTGCTCCACCACCCGCTTGCGCGCCTCAAACCGGTCGAGCCCGCGGAGGTCGTCGGGGACGAGGTTGATGGTGTCGACGTCCGCCTCGGTGAACTCCGCGCCCTTGGCATGGGCCTGAGCCTTCGCGGCTTCTTCAGCATATGCGGCACCATCTGCCCGCATGGAGCCGTCAAACGCCATCAGGCGATACATCGGAATGCCGCCGCGCTTGGCGACTTGGTAGTCGTTGAAGTCGTGCGCGCCCGTGATCTTCACAGCGCCGGAGCCGAAGTTCGGGTCCGGATACATGTCGGTGATGATGGGAATGAGGCGGCGATGCTCCTTCGGCCCCACGGGAATTTCGCAGAGTTTTCCGACGATTGGCGCGTAGCGTTCGTCTGACGGGTGAACCGCCACCGCGCCATCGCCCAGCATCGTTTCGGGGCGCGTCGTCGCGATGGAGATGTAGTCGCGGGTCTCGCGCAGGGTCACGGTCCCGTCTTCATCTTTCTCCAAATACTCATAGGTCTCGCCGCCAGCGAGGGGGTACTTGAAGTGCCACATGTGTCCGGGCGTCTCGATATTCTCGACCTCGAGATCGGAGATCGCTGTTTCGAAGTGCGGATCCCAGTTCACCAGCCGCTTGCCGCGGTAGATGAGGCCCTTGTTGTACATCTCCACAAAGACCTTGATGACAGCGTCGTGGAAATTGCCCTCGTTGCCTTCGGGCGCGCCAGGGGCGCCTGACATCGTGAAGGCCTCGCGCGACCAATCACAAGACGCGCCCAAGCGCTTGAGTTGGCTGACAATTGTGCCGCCGGACTGCGACTTCCACTCCCAGACTTTCTCGAGGAATTTCTCGCGACCGAGCTCCTTGCGGCCGGGCTCGCCCGCCTCGGCCAGGCGGCGCTCCACCACCATCTGCGTGGCGATGCCCGCGTGGTCCGTGCCCGGTTGCCAGAGCGTGTCAAAGCCGCGCATCCGGTGCCAGCGCGTCAGGATATCCTGAAGCGTGTTGTTGAAGGCGTGACCCATGTGGAGGACGCCCGTGACGTTAGGCGGCGGGATCATCACGCAATAGGCCGAGGTCTCCGCGTTCTCCACGTGCTTTCCGGCCGCAAAGCAGCCTGCCTCTTCCCAGGCGGCGTAGAGGCGTGCTTCGGCCTCGGCGGCGTTGAATGTCTTTTCCATGGCCATGGGTCTGATCCGTCGCTAGCGTTCGCGGGTATGTATCCAAGTGCCGCGCGGGCTGAAAGGGATCAAATGCCGCTGAATCGCAGCCATGGCAGAGACGCACCGCGCAGCTGGTTGAGCCTCTTTTGGCGGCTGGGCGGGTGGATCGCGCTTTTGGCGGGCTTTCTCCTTTTGATGCTGACATTTGTGAGCAGTGCCAGCCACCGCGAGGCCGCGGAATTTGAGGCGCTGGGGGAGATCACGGCCGCCGAGATCCTCAATAAGCGCGAGGAGGTGACGCGCGACAGCGATGGGGACCGCGTGGTGACCTACTTTGTCACTTACCGCTTTCAGGCCGCGGGCGAGCAGGTGATTGCCGAGACGCGGGTGGGACGGGGGCTCTACCGGCGCTCAGAACCCGGCAACCGGCAGGAGCTGCGGTATCTCCCCGACAGCCCGCGGACGTTCGAGGTGCCGCCGGGATCCACGCGCCGCGGGGCCTGGCAAGCGCAGCTTTTGGCGCTGGCGCTCGGGCTCGGGGCCCTGGCGGGCCTCTGGTTTCCGGGGCGGCGCGCTGTGCGCGCGGTGAAGACGCGGCGGTCGGGCTCTGAGATCCACGCCACCGTCACCGAGGTGGTGCGCACCAATGTGAAGGTGAACAAGCGGCAGCAAGGCTATCTGGCCTGGGAGGAGCCGGGCGGCGCGACGGGGCGCTCGCTCTATCGCGGCCTCGAATGGCTCAATGACGCGTATTCTCCGGGCGACGAGATCGTCGTCTACCGGCGCGGCGACGACAGCTGGTGGGAGGGCGATGTGGGCCCCGCCGCCCGGATGCCGCCCTCTGTGCCCAGCGTAAAGTGACAGAATATCAAGCAGTTTTTGGTGGAAAGTGATCTGCGTCCTTCGCATGCTGGAGCCATGTCAGAGCTGACCCGGATATGAGCCTGCGCGCGCGCCTGATGGGCCTTTTGGGCCAGGGTTTCGTGCAGGAGACCGTGAGCCGCCCCACGCGCGGCTATCGCAAGCTCGTCATCATCCTCGACGGGACGCTGTCGACCCTCGAACCCGGCTGCGAGACGAATGCCGGGCTCGCCGCAAAGCTTTACCGCGAGGAGGGTGGGCCGGATCTCGCCGTCTACTACGAGGCGGGGCTGCAATGGGGCGATTGGGGCGACGCGATCTCCGTGATGACGGGCGACGGGATCAACGGCCAGATCCGCCGTGCCTACGGCTGGCTCGCCTCTCAATACCGGCCCGGCGACCGGATCTACCTCGTGGGCTATTCGCGGGGCGCCTATGCGGCGCGCTCGCTTGCGGGCATCGTGGGGCGCATAGGGCTTTTGCGCCACGATGCGGCGACGGAGCGGCACCTGCAGCAAGTCTACCGGCTCTACTGCGACCCGAAGAATATGGCGGGCGGGCGCGCCTTTGCCGCCGCCCATTGCCACCCGGATGCAGAGATCGAGGCCGTGGCCGTCTGGGATACGGTCAAAGCGCTCGGGCTCCGGCTCCCCATCGTTTGGACGATCACAAACAGGCTCCACCGGTTTCACGATCACACGCTCGGGCCCCATGTGCGCGCGGGCTACCACGCGCTCGCGCTGCAGGAGCGTCGCCGGGCTTATGCGCCTGTCCTTTGGGAGACGCCCAAGGGCTATCGCGGGCGTCTCGAGCAGGTCTGGTTTCGCGGCACCCACGGCGATGTGGGCGGGCAGCTGATGGGGCGCCATTCCTCGCGCCCGCTGGCCAACATCCCCCTTGTCTGGATGCTTCAGCGGCTCGAGGCGTCGGGCCTTACATTGCCGCGCGGCTGGGAAAGCCGGTTTCCGCAAGACGCCACCGCCCCCTCCATCGGGAGTTGGACGGGCTGGCAGAAGTTTTTCTGGAACCGCTGGCCGCGCCGGGTGGGGCGCGATCCGTCAGAGAGCATTCACCCCAGCGTGGAATTCGAAATAACGCCGGAAACGCAGGGGCTTACGAGCCCTCGAGCGCCATGATGATGCAGGTGGTGGAGCCTGTGGCGTAGAGCTTGCCGTCTTCGACGCCGCGGATCTCGCCCGTGGAGACACCGGTGGAGCGCCCCGCATGGGTGACGGTGCCCACGGCGTCCACCTCCACCCCCACGGGCAGCGCGCGGGTCAGGTTCACCTTGAATTCGAGCGTCGTGTAAAACGATCCCTTTGGCACCGTCGTCATCACCGCGCAGGCCATGCAGCTATCAAGGATCGTGCCGTACCAGCCGCCATGGACGCCGCGCAGCGGATTGAGGTGGTTAAACGCCGCCTTTCCGCGAAAGGTGACGCGCCCGGGCTCCACGGCATGGAGCTGGTAGGTCAAAAGCTCCGAGATCGGCGGATTGCTGATCTTGCCGCGCAGGATCGCCTGCATGAATTCGAGGCCCGACATCGAGAGCATGTCCTCCCGGGTGGGCAGATCTTCGAGTGTTTTTGCGTACATGGGGCCTCCGAATTCCTTGCGGAGGCTAGGCGGCTCAGGCGACGTCGCGCAAGGGCTCTTGGCGCGGGATGCCGAGCGCACGGCAGATGTCACGCGTCAGATCCGGGCGGTTGAGCGTGTAGA
>JBCBME010000071.1:0-9472 GCA_039822945.1 Pseudomonadota bacterium | reverse complement strand
CGCAACGAGCCGGCCACCTGCTTGAACTTGGGCTGATTGAACTCAGCAAATGAGAGGATGAGCACGAAAAAGGCCATGAGCAGGATGGCGATGTCTGCAAAGGTCGCCATCCAAGCTGGTGCCCCGGGCGGCGGACACTTTTTTTCCTCTTCAGGGTTGGACTGAACCGGAAGCGGGAGAGAGACGGGTTTTGAGGCCATTGCAGGGCTCTAGGCCGCCATGAGCTTGTCTTGGACCTTGGGCGGAAGCGACGCGAGCATCACCTCCTGGATGACACGCGGCGCCTCGCCCCGCGCGACATTGCGCAGCCCTTCAATCACCATCTCACGATACGTGCTCTCGTTTTGCGTTGCGAATTCGAGCTTCGAGAGCATCGGCCCAAAGATGACGTTCGCGATGAACGCGCCGTAGAGTGTCGTCAGTAGCGCCACCGCCATGGCGGGGCCGATGCTTTTGGGATCATCCATATTGCCCAGCATCTGCACGAGACCAATGAGCGTGCCGATCATGCCCATCGCGGGCGCGATATCGACCCACCCGCGCAAGACCTCCTGCACTTCACTGTGGCGGGCGCGCATGGCGCGGATTTCCTGTTTAAGCTGGAAAACAAGGCCGCCCTCATCGACACCGTCCACGAGAAGCTGGAGGCCCCGCGACAAGAACCGGTCATCAACTTCGGTCCCCTCCAGCGCCATCAGCCCGTTTTTCCGGGACTTGTCAGCGAGGTCCATCATCGTTTCAACCAGATCTTCAATACTGGGGTTCTTGCCGACGAAGGTCTTTGTGAGGGCGCGAAAACTGCCGAGGAAGGCGCCCATCTTCGACTTCATCATGACCGCAAAGAACGTGCCGCCTACCACGATGAGCAGAGATGACACTTCTATAAAGGGACTGAGGCCGCCGGCCACGATCATGGCGCCCACGACCATGCCAACCGCGCCGATAATGCCGATGATCGATGCTAAATCCAATTTGCAGCCCGCCTCTTTGCCATAACTCGCCGTACGGTTCTCATACGTGAAAGGGCAAGAAATGTGCCAAAGGTGACCGCCACAGAATAGTTGCGATTTGAGGTAAATGCCGGACGCATCGCGGCCTCACATCTCTAAACAATCCCCAAAGCTGACGTTGATGATCCCGAGCGCTCAGCGCGCCACCGACTACGTTTAGGAGAACGCACATGAACGTCATCAATACCAATATCGGCGCGATCACCGCGCAATCGAACCTCTCGAAGGTCAATATGGAAATGGGCGATGCGATGAACCGCCTGTCCTCGGGCCTTCGCATCAACTCGGCAGCCGACGACGCCGCCGGCATGACCATCTCCGAAAAGATGACCTCGCAGATCACCGGCCTCAATCAGGCGGTTCGGAACGCGACGGACGCAAAAAACCTCATCGATACGACCGAGGGCGCGCACCAGGAAGTTTCCAACATGCTCCAGCGTCTGCGGGAGCTCGCGATCCAGTCGGCCAACGACACCAACACTGAGGGTGACCGGGCCGCACTGAACGCGGAGACAAACCAGCTCATCACCGAGATCAACCGCGTGGCAGAGACCACGACGTTTAACGGCATGAACGTGCTTGATGGCACCTTCACCGGCAAGCAGTTCCAGATCGGTGCAGATGCTGGCCAAACCATTGAAGTCAACGTCGACAGCGCCGCCGCCAATGAGATCGGGTCGAACTCGGTCACGTCCGCGGCGTCCGTGGCGCAGGGCACGGGCCTCACCGACACCAACATCGCCGCCGGTACCGTGATCGACATTCAGAGTAACTTCGGCAACGCGTCCGTGACCTCCACGGCCGGTCAGTCCGCCGAAGAGCTGGCCGACGCCATCAACGGTGTGACAGCCTCAACGGGCGTGACCGCTACGGCCATCACCAAGGCGTCGCTGTCTGGTTTGACCGCTGCTGACAGCGTCCAGTTTGACCTGAACGGTGTGCAGATCGGTGGCCTCAACGTTGGTGACACGACCGATCTCCGCGCGCTTGCCAACGCCATCAATGATGCCTCCGGCCAGACCGGTGTGACGGCTTCCATGGGCGACACAAACGCAGAGATCATCCTGACGGATCGTTCGGGTGCAGACATCATCATCGAGAACTATTCGTCCGGCGCAGGTACGACCGACCTGACCGTGACCGCGCTCAACGCCGATGAGACACCTGCCGGTGCCACCGGTGGTGTTCACACCGCGCTTCTTGACGCCACAAACGAAAGCGCCGCAGTGACAGGCCAGGTTGAGCTGAGCTCGACGGAAGCCTTCTCTGTGGGGTCGAGCGTGACGACCGCTGGTACCGTGGCTTTTGAAGCTGCGTCCACGGCATCTGACCTCGAGTCCGTCGCAGCGATCGATCTGAGCACGCAGGCCGGTGCGGAGTCTGCCATCGGAGTTCTGGATGTGGCGATCGAAAAGATCAGCCAGGCGCGCTCTGAGCTCGGTGCCGTCTCCAACCGCCTCGACAGCACGATCTCCAACCTCACCAACATCTCGGTGAACGTGGAAGCCGCGCGTTCGGGCATCATGGATGCGGACTTTGCCAAGGAATCGACGGATCTTGCCAAGGCCAACATCCTGTCCCAGGCGAGCACCGCGATGCTGGCACAGGCCAACGCCAACAGCCAGAACGTCCTGCAGCTTCTCCAGTAATCGAGAAATCTGTTCGAATTTTAAGGGCTCCGGAGATGATCCGGGGCCTTTTTTACTGTTTTTCAATAGGATAGGCGGGTTTTTCTGTCTGACGCGCTGCGCGTCTCCCTTAATGGGCCAGTAACGGTCCGACCCTTAGTCATTTTAGGGCCAAAGGGAGAAAAATGTCATGAACATTCAATTGTCACCGCGAATGCGCCAGGGCGCGACGATGACAGGGCAAATGCAGCAGGCCATCTCGCTTCTTCAATATACGAACACCGAATTGCAGAGCCATATCGAGCGCGAGGCCGAGGAGAACCCGTTTATCGAGTTCGCCCCGATGAGCCGGGCGGCACCAAACGGTTCCGCGACAGGGCTTGGTGAAGCGCAAGACGCCATTGCACGCCTTGCAGAGCGACCGGTGTCTTTGGTGGGTCATGTCTTGGCCCAGCTTGATCTGATGTTTCCAGATGCCCACCAACGCGTGATCGCGGAGCGGTTTCTCGAGGCGCTTGACCAAAACGGATGGCTTGACGAACCCCTTGAAGAAATTGCGTTTTCTGCTGGTATCGACATGGGCGAAGCTGAGCAAACGCTGGAGGACATTCAACGCGTAGAACCCACAGGTCTCTTCGCACGCAATCTGGCGGAATGCCTGCGGCTGCAGGTGGAGGCGCGCGATCTCATGTCACCGGTTGTGGCGGCGCTTCTCGACAACCTCCCGCTCCTTGCCGCCGCAGACATGCAAAAGCTCCTACGCGCGTGCAGCTGTTCAATGGCAGAGTTGCGGGCTGCACTCAGTGTGATCCGAACGCTCGACCCCAAACCTGCATCAGCCTTCGAAATCGACATCGCGTCTGAGCGCGAACCCGATCTCATCGTGCGACGGGTGCAGGGCGAATGGCTCGTTGAGCTCAACCGGTCCACGCTGCCGGCCGTGCACGTGGACGAAAAACACGCCCGCGCTATGACGCGCGACGTCACTGCACGCGCCTATACGTCGGAGCGGTTGCGGATGGCCAAATGGCTGCACCGCGCAGTCGAGCATCGCAACCAGACAACGCTCGCTGTCGCAGCTGAAATCGTGCGGCGACAGTCGGCCTTTCTAGAGCGTGGCGCGGCTTACCTCGCTCCGCTTACGCTCGCTGACGTCGCAGACGCCGTTGGCGTCCATGAAAGCACGGTGAGCCGGGTTACGACTGGGATCTTGATGGTCACTCCGCAAGGCGCATTGCCAGTGAAGCGCTTTTTCAGCACAGCGCTTGCCGGAGGGGTCTCCGCAAATGGCGGTGAGGCGACCTCTGCCGCGTCAGTGCGCCACCGCATCGAACAATTGGTGGCCGCGGAAGACGCATCAAACCCTCTCAGCGATGACGCCATTGCACGCGCCATCAACGATGGCGGCCCGGTCCTCGCGCGCCGCACGGTGGCTAAGTACCGAGGGCAGCTGAGAATTCCGTCGTCTTTTGAACGCAAGCGTCGCGCTCAAATCGCACAATCTTAAGTCAGTTCACGCTGGAGACGGCCGCGCGCTGGATCGCGCGTGGCGAAACCGCAGCTGCGGGAGCAGCCGCGCCACCTCGCTGTGCAGCACGCGCTCTGAAGGGGCGGCGAGGACCAAGCCAGGGCGCAGACCCTGCGCGACCCATTCTTTTCGCACGAGATCAGGCGCGACCCTCCAAAAGAGGAGCCATGCGCTCAACTGAACCAACGTGCCCAGAACGACGCCCAACATCATAGAGAGCACAACAATAGCGCCCCAGAGGGCAAGCGGTTCCCAAAGGCGCATTTTGGCGAGGTAGAAGGGCACAAACGCGGCCTCCAACCCGGGTCTTGATCGAAGCGCATCGTAGGAGTTTTCGCCACCGGTCCAAACCTCCCAATTCAAAGCGTGAAGAGGCATCTCGGGAAGCCCTTCCCGCTCAAGCGTAGACTTATCATCGCGCCAACGGCCCAAATCGCGCGGGATAGCCCGGACAAATCGGGGCTCTCCATCGCGCATAAGACCAAGAAGGGGCGGCAAACCGTCCGCTCCGGGCCCAGCCGGGAGCCTTTTTTCTCCGAGCGGTGGTGTACCATCAACGGAGAAAAGCACATCGCCCGCCTTGAGCCCCATTGTGACGGCACTGCGCCGCGCACGCAAAAGCACGAGCTGACGGCCTTCGCGCATGCTATGGGGATCGCCAGTCATGGACTTGGCACCTCTTTGTTAAGGGTAGGAGAACGGATTGGGCTCAGGGGCAGGCGCGCGCCGCACGGGGGCCTGCGGCCGCGCCACTTGCGCCACGGGTGCAGCCATGGGTCGGCTGGTAGATCGGGCGGCCTCAGGCTCGCCCTCAGGCGCGACGGCCACTGGCCTTTCGCGAAGGGCCTGGCGGGCTTCAACACCAAGATCCAGCGGTTCCGACGCGATGACGCGGGTCAGCGCGAGCTGGGTGTTTTCAAGCGCCGCGGTCAGGCTCTCGCGTGTCTCGGCGTGTTGTGACTGCGTGAGATCTGCCAGCGCTCCCAGCATTTGGGGCAGGCTACCGGCGTCTTCTTCCGAGGTTGTGGCCGTAAGGGCATCGGCCACGATCATCTTCAGCATGTCCTCGTCGATCGCATCTGTGGCGGCAAGATCGGCCACGGCGCTTCGCGTGGCCTCGATTGCAGCTGCCTGCATGTCGAGCGCCTCCAGAAGCTCGCGCGCGGCCTCCCCATATGCGGTTCTCGAGACGCGCAGCTCAAAAGCGGCCTGCACATAGACCGCCGCCGCCAGCAAAGCAGCCATCCCACCTCCCAAAAGGGAGCCCAGGACGAGGGGGCGCACCATACGCACGAAGTTCTCAAGCTTTTCGGTGGCGAGATCCGCCTTGTCCTTAACGCGCGTGAGATCAGCGGTTGCATCATTGGCGACCGCGGCCGCGTCGATGGCGAGTTGGATCTTGTCTTCAATGGCTTCGGGTTTGTCAGACACGTGCGTCCTCCCTCTCTTCCCGGGGCATCCGGGGTCTCAGGTGGGCTGCATACTTCGTGCCAATCAGCCGGGCGGGCGGGCTCCGAAGCGCGGCAGAGCGCCGTCACCGAGGCCCGGAGATATCCAGTAGGGAATTGGGGTATCAACTTGCACCAAGGGGGCGGCCGCCTCAAAGCGACGATCGATGGGGGCCTTGCGGGGTGCTCCTCCGCTCGACCTCCCCGGAACGGCGAACTGAAATTGCGATGCCGCCACAGCACCAGGCGCCAGCGCAACTGTTTCCCAGTGCTGTGCCACGCGTGCACCGTAGGCTGCGCCACGTTCAGCGTCTCGGGAGTGATAAAGCTGTGCGGCACGCGTCCAGTCGCCCGTCTCCTGCCGCAGCTCGGACAGAAAGCGGGCCGCATAAGCCACGTTGCGCTGCGGTTCGATCATCTCGGCCAGGTCGCGAAAGTGGTCGCCATGCCAGTACCAATTGAGCTGCATGCACCCGACATCAAAGGATTCTTCTCCACGCGACAGCACCTGCTCAAGATCCTTCAGAGCCTTGCCCCGCGTGGCGTAGTAGCGCCCCTCACCGGCGATGTTGGCCGTCCAAGGCCAAGCGCGGACCCCGGTTTCGCTGTCCGATCGTCCGCTCTCGGTGCGCGCGATGGCCACGAGAAGGCCTGCAGGAATGCCGTGGGTGCGCTCCGCCGCGAAGGCAAGTGCCTCACACTCTGAGGCGGCCGCAGCTACTGCGAACCCGAGTACGGCCGGAATGGCGAGGAGAAAGCGTCGAACCATGCCTTGGTCTTGCAAGGCGCAGGCCAATCAGTCTCCGCAGAGGCGCTAGCGCAAAAGATCAAAGAGGGATCGTTGCGCAATCGTGGCGTAGGTTTGCTGCGCTGCGTCCCGCGTCAGCAGAGCCTCCTGAAGCCGGGTGATGGCGTCCGCAAGGTCGAGATCCTCGAGCTGGGAAATCGAGACGTCAAGATTGGCCTGCTGGGCAGAAATCACGTCGCTTTGCCGCGCGGCCGTAGCTGACAGCGCCCCGACGCGCGTGCGCGCGTCGACAAAGCGATCGGTGGCGGCATCAAGCCCGTCGATCACCGTCTCCCTCGTCACCCCCGCCGGGGGCGTTCCACCGGCCTCAAGAAGGGCAATGAAGTTGTCCATCGCTTCAAAGGAGCCGTTCGGGATCCCTGTTCCAAATGCTTCTTGCCCGTTGATACCCATGTCGATGGTCAGCGAGTCAGATACCGCAACCTGCTGCACCGCGCTCGTGCCCTGATAGGTGACGAAATCTGGCACCACACCGAGGGGATCGGTGACAACGGTGAACGGCTCCGTCGCTGCTGACAGCCCGCCAAAGAGCATATTGCCGGCCTCATCACGCGTGTTGCCCACGGCGAGGAGCGCGTCCTGAAGAAGGCGAACCTCCTCCGCAATGGATTGGCGCATTTCATCCGAGACCGTGTCGGTGAGCGTTTGGAGCGCGAGGTCTCGCGTACGCCGCATGATATCGGTGGCGTCGGTGAGCGCCACATCGGCCTGATCGAGGCGCGCCGACGCACGAAACGCATTCTGTCCGTAGCGGTCGAGCGCGCCCTCACGCTCTCGCGCGGCCGAAAGTTGAACCGCGCCAAGCAGATCGCTGGAGGGCCTGGGATCCTTCTTGCCGGTTGCGATCTGCCCCTGGAGCTCGGAAATCTCGACACTCAAACGTGTGAGTTCAGCCCGCGACAGGCTGTTGAAAAGGTCGGTGCCAGTTGGGGTCAAAAGCATCAGAGCGATCCGAGGAGGGTGTTGAAGATGTCACGCGCGACGTTGATGACCTGTGCGTTGGCCTGGTATGCCTGCTGCTGGGCGATGAGGCGCGCGGCCTCTTCGTCCAGATCGACGCCGCCACGTGCGGAGACGGCCTGTTGCGCGCTTTCCATGGAGGTCGCCGCGGAGGAGAGACGCGCGTCTGCGCTCACCACATTGGCGCCCGCGGCAATGCGAAGCTCGGTAAAGCTGGCAGCAAAGCCCCCCACACCGGTGTCGAGATTGGTCACACGTAGGTCTGCGAGAGCCGTGGTGACGCGACCGTCCCCAACGGTGCCCGCATTCGCCTCGACGAGGAAGCTGTCTCCCGTGGTCAAAGGCCCATCAAAGCCGATCTCATAGCCTCCAAAAGTCGCGCGGCCCGCCGCATCCAGAGTAGCCGTGCCAATCTGGGTTCCCGTGGAGGGGTCAAAGAAACCGATTTCGCCCAGGGCCGCGTCGGTCACACGTACCTCCTGGGCTGTGGCGGGCGGCGTCCCGGTCACCAAAAGGCCCGCACTGCCCGGATTGGTGGGATCAGGGGTCACCAGGAACCGGCCGCCGCTAGCGAAATCATCGGGATCGTTGAGCGCGAGACGGAAGGCCCCCGCGTCAACATCTTCCCGAGTGAGCGTGATCCTGTCGCCGTCGCTGGGCACCCCGCCAATCGTGATGCTGAGGCCGGGCAAGCTCAGAGACGTGCCGCCCGTGGCAAGAACAGTGCCACCGCCGTCAACGGCACTCCATAGGGCCGTACCTTCATCCCGGATCAGTGTAATCGGTCCAGCGGGCATGGCCGCTTCATCCGTGATCACGACGTCAGCAACGCCAGAACCACGGGTGAGCGCCCCGGGGGTGGCTTGCCAACCGGATGTCTGGAAAAGGGTCCCGCCGGGCGCGCCGCCGGGTGTCACGCCTTGCGCATGCACCGCATTCATTTGCGCGGTGACCTCGGCTGTCCACGCGTCGAGGCCGTCACGCGCGTCAGACAGGATTACAGCCGCATCGGAAAGCCCGCCCAAGACGCCCGATGTGGGTGTCCATGTTGTGGCGGTCCCCGGGTTGCCAGCTGCAAAGGCGGCAATGCGCCCATCTGGCTGGGCCTCAATGCGGCCCGCTTCGCCGAGCGTCATCAGAACCGTGCCACCGCCGTCCGAGCCGAGCCGCACCGTCAACCGGTCCGCTTCATCTGTCTCCGTATTGATAGGGACGAGTTCGGCCAGTTCGGTGAGCTTCTGGTCTCTCAGATCGAGAAGCGGGTTGCGGTCCGACGCCGTCGTCACATTGGCCAAGCGATCCTCGATATTGGCGAGGGCCTCCAGAATGTCATTGGCTTGGCTGGCGGCGAGATCGCGTTGGGTCTCGATGTCAGCCTCGCGGGCGTCAAGATCGCCTGCAAGGTCACGGACGCGAGCAGCAAAGCTTTGGCCATTTTCGTAGAAAGCCTGGCGCAAGCTGTCATCGCCGGGATCGAGCACCATCGCGTCAAGGCCGTCAAAGAAGGTATCGAGCGCGTCCTCGATTCCGTTCGTTTCCGGTAGCATCAGGTTTTCGAGTTCTCGCGCGTGGATCTGGAAGGCGTCCGCTGCCCCTTGCGAGGAGCTGGCTTCGCGCAGGCGCGCACTCAGCAGAGCGTCAAACGCGCGCCGGATGTCGCGCACTTCCACACCGTCGCTCGACAGGTTTTCCCGCGTCATCAGCTCGCGGCGGAGATAGCCCGGCGTGTTGGCGTTCGCGATGTTCTGGCTCGTCGTTTCAAGGCCCATGCGGGCGGCAAGAAGCCCGCTTTTGCCGATGGCGAGGATGTCAGACATGCTCAGCTGCCTCCTTGGGCTGAAAACTGGCGGTACACCGCCTCTGCTATTCCGAGGCTGCCTCGTTCCGCGCCCGCTTCGGCGAGGCGCGTATCCAGGAGGGAGCGGGTTGTCTCCATGGCAGAACTGTCTCCCAGTCCCCCTCCAAACGACGCAGCGCGTCCGGATTTTAGGACTTGAGCAATGAAGAGCGCCTCGAAACCCTGCGCAGCCGCGCGCAAGTCCGCCTCGCGTCGAGCAGCGGCCGGATCGGCGTTTTCAGCGCCGGCAGAG
>JBCBME010000070.1:0-9508 GCA_039822945.1 Pseudomonadota bacterium | reverse complement strand
CGCCTGCGACGCAGACGCAGGCGGCAAGGGGTCCACCGGGTTGAGATCGAGCGCGGTCACCTGCTCGGGGCTTTGGTCTTTCATGGCTCCTCCAGACTGCGGTAATGGTACGTGCCAATCGGCGTCATGCCCAGTGAGGCGTATAGCCCGCGTGCCGCTGTATTACCCGCGCCGACTGCAAGCGTGATCCACGTGCAGCCCGCCCCCGCCGCCCAGAGCGATGCCTGCGCCATCATTTGTGCCCCGAGGCCCTTGCGCCGGTGCTTTTCCAGTGTGCCCACAGCGTGGACCATTGCCGTGGCGCCGTGGGCCCCCACATAGGTCACCCCGGCGGGCTGCGCATCGACCCGTCCGAGGATTGCGGTCTTGGGGCAGGTCGCGCGGGCCATCACCTCCTGCCTCGCAGGGGACGTGCCTGTCGCCGCCCAGATATCGGCCATGATCGCCAGCGGCTCCCAGATCTCAAATGTGCTCAGCCGTGGCGGCGTTCGGGCAGCAAGGACCTCTACGGGCGCGCCGTAGTAGACGGAGTGATCGTGGTCCAGGTAGCCGAGGCGGGACAGCTGCGCCTCAAGCTCTGGCTGGTCCGAAGGCACCCAGAACATCGCCGGCTGACCCCAGGACCGCATGGTCGCGGCGGCCTCGGCCACTTCTGCGTCTGTTGCGGGGCGATTGAGCGTTGCTGCCCGCGCGCGGCGGCTGTCGTCTCCCGATCGGCGCAGGTCGAAAGCAGGTGTCGGTGTCACGGCCTTACCGGGCCACGTGGCCCAGACCGTCGCGCCGATCTCGGGAAGGCTCGGGGGCCGCGCCATGCTCACGCGAAGCGGGCCTCCAGCGCCGCGCGCGCCTCTGCGAGATGCGCCTCATCCTGATGGCGCAAAACGATGTTGGCCCCGAAACGCCCGTTTTCCTGAAACGGATAGGAGCCGATGGAGATATCCGGGTAGCCCTCGGCAATTTGCCCGAGCGGGCCCGCGATGTCGCCCTCTCCCCGTTCGATGCGCACTGATACCGACAGTAGCGGCGCGCCGCCGTCGATCGTGGCGAGCACCGTGGCCACCATGGCCTGAAAGACCTTTGGCACCCCCGCCATCACGTGCACGTTGCCGATGGTAAAGCCCGGCGCGATCGACACGGGGTTTTCGATGAGTGTTGCGCTGTCCGGGATGCGCGCCATGCGTTTGCGCGCTGCGTTGTAGTCGCGCCCGTTCGAGGCGTAGTAGTCACCGAGGAGCTTGTCTGCATCGGCGCGCACATCAATGCCGTCCCCGAAGGCCGCAGCAACACAGTCTGCGGTGATGTCATCATGGGTCGGCCCTATGCCGCCCGAGGTAAAGACGTGGTCATAGGCCCCGCGCAAGGCGTTTACCGCCGCAACGATGGCATCCCGGTCATCCGAGACAACGCGGACTTCCTTCAGGTCGACGCCTTTTTCGGTCAGCTGCCCGGCGAGGTAATGCATATTGGCATCCCGCGTGCGGCCTGAGAGGATTTCGTCTCCGATGACCAGCATCGCTGCGGTGGGATTTGCCAATGGGTGTTATTCCTTCGCGGGGGCAGGTGGCATTTTTCGGAAATGCAGCTGCTGCCTGTTTCGACTGTCTCCAGAAAGTATTAGGCCCGCGCCATGCTCTTTCAAACCCCTCTCGTGCCCGGGCGTCTTCTGCGACGATACAAGCGGTTTCTGGCGGATGTCGTGCTCGAGACCGGCGAGGAAGTCGTCGCGCATTGCCCCAATCCAGGCTCCATGATGGGGCTGAAGGCAGAGGGCCTGCGCGTCTGGGTCGAACCCAATGATGATCCGAAGAAGAAGCTGAAATACGCGTGGCGCGTGGCTCAGCTTGGCGATGGGACGATGGTGGGCATCGACACAGCCACGCCGAACCGGGTGGTGAAAGAGGCCCTCGCTGCGGGCCATATCTCCGAGGTCGCCGACTACGGCACGCAGCGGCCCGAAGTGAACTATGGCACCCGGAGCCGGATCGATTTTCTGCTTACCGAGCCCGGGCTGCCGGATGCCTATCTGGAGGTGAAGAACGTCCATCTCTTGCGTGAGGGGGATTGGGCCGAGTTTCCCGATTGCGTCACCGCGCGGGGCACGAAGCATCTCCATGAGCTGATGGAGGTGCGTGCCAGCGGTGCGCGGGCGGTTATGCTTTACGTCATCCAGCACGAAGGCTGCGCGCGCTTTCGCACGGCCCCCGATCTGGACCCTGCCTATGCGGAGGCCTTTCTCGAGGCGCGTGCTGCCGGTGTCGAGATGCTTGCCTATCGCTGCAACGTCACGACCCGAGAGATCACGCTCGGCCCTACTTTGCCCATTCCTTAACGGAGCGCTCACCGGTATCTCATATGGCTCACTGGCAGGCGGGGGCCTTTCTCTCTATATTGCTCTCAGAAGGTAGGTATGCCCCATGGACACGACCCGAGGACAACTGACGCGCGACGGGATCCGGCTTTATGAGCCTGGTGACTTTGCAGGCATGCATGCCGCAGGCCGCGTGGCGGCTCAGATCCTTGATGAGGTGGCCGCCCTTGTGGTGCCGGGTCAAACGACCGCGGAGATCGACCGCGTGATCACCGCGCGCGTGGAAGAGCTCGGCGCGCGTTCGGCCACTATCGGCTACAAGGGCTACAAGCACGCCAGCTGCATCAGCGTCAATCACGTGGTCTGCCACGGCATTCCCGGGCAAAAGACGCTGAAGGATGGCGACATCCTCAACATCGACGTCACGGTGATCGTGGATGGCTGGTTTGGCGATACGTCGCGGATGTATGTCGCGGGAAACCTGCCGCGCAAGGCAGAGCGCTTGATCCAGGTCACGCATGACGCGCTCTTCAAGGGGATCGAGGCTGTTCGGCCGGGCAACACATTCGGTGATATCGGCCACGCGATCCAAAGCTACGTCGAGGCCCACAGGATGAGCGTCGTGCGCGACTTCTGCGGCCACGGTCTCGGGCGCGTGTTCCATTCGCCACCGAACGTCCTGCATTACGGGCGTGCCGGCACCGGACCTGTCCTCGAGGAGGGGATGTTCTTTACCATCGAGCCGATGGTGAACCTTGGCCGTCCAGAGACGAAAGTTCTTGCTGACGATTGGACCGCGGTGACGCGCGACAAGTCGCTTTCGGCGCAGTTCGAGCATTCCATCGGCGTGACCTCTGACGGCTTTGAGATCTTTACGCTGTCGCCCAGCGGGCGCTTTCACCCAACTTACGGCGCGTGACGCGGCTGGCGCTTGTGCTCGCGCTGATCGCGGGGGCCGCGGGCGCGGATGAGCGCTTGGCAAAGGTGGAGGCCGCCTGGCGCGACTGGTATGGCGCGCATCGGGTGGGGGAGACATCACTCGCCATCGTGGAAAACGGCGCGGTCTCGCTTGATCGGGCGCGCAGTGGGGCCGCCGGAGCGCCTGCCCCTCTTGCCTCGCTGTCAAAGGCGATTACCGCTGCCTGCATCGCGGCTCTGGCCCGCGAGGGGCGTGTGGATTACGACGCACCGCTCCCGGGTTATCTTGCAAACGGGCCCGCTGATCTGACGCTCTCGGCGCTTCTTACCCATACTGGCGGCGTCTGGCCCGACGAGACGCAGGCGCGCATGTGGGATTGGGTGAACGACTCCGAGAACCGCCACATCGATGCCTCCGGGGCAGCGCTCGCGCGTGCGCTGGAAGCGCCGGAGCATCGCTACAACAATGAGAATTACGCCGTCTTGGGCCATGTCGTGGAGGCTGTGACGGGCGAAGAGTACGAGGAGGCCTGCACCAGCCGCGTGCTCGCGCCAATCGGGCTGACGACCGCTGGCAGAAATGCGCGCTACGGCGCGTTTCTTCCCTGGGGCGGGTGGGAGATGTCAGCGGCTGACTACGCGCTCTTTGCCGATGCGACATTTGCGGAGGCGGACCCCTCGGAGGCGCCCAGCGCTCCGGCAGGCCGCGGCGCCCTCTACGGTATGGGGGCCTTGTCCTTCCAGGCGGAAGGCCTGCGGTTTACCTGGCACACGGGCCTCTTGTGCTTTGGCTCCATCGATGGGGCAGGCGCGTACTTTCTGCAGATTGCGCCCGGCCCCACGCTCGCGGTCACTTTTGAGGGGTGCCCCGGTGAAGGCGCGCTGGCCGCGCTCGACCAGGCGCTCCTCACCGCGCTTTTGCGTTAGACCGCGCCGGTATACTCGCCGCGCGCCGGGTAGTTTTTCTCGATGGCGAAATCGAGCGCGCTCACCAGTTCGGAAAAATGCGGCCGCACGAAGGGCATCGTCTGGGTCGAGCCGTAGTAGAGCGTCTGCTCCGGCGTCACCATGAAGAGGCCTGGCTCGGAGAAAAGGGCTGGCTCTTCGATCCCGATGGACGTCTTGCCCCGGGAAGTCGAGATGTAGAGCCCCCATTCCCGCGCTTTCGACAGGCTCAGATCGTAGCCAAAGCGCAGGTTGGCGTTTTCGATCTTTTCAGCCATCGCGCGGGTGCGGTCCTCACCGTCCGAGCTCAGCGCGAGGACGCCCACGCCGCGCTCCGCAAATTTCGGCGCCTGCTTGTCGAATTCCTTTAGGTAATTCGCGCAAATCGGACAATGCAGCCCGCGGTAAAAGCAGATCACGACCCCGCGCTGGTTGGCGTCAGAGGCGAGGTCGAACGGCCCATGGTCGAGGCTCGGGACAGAGAGGTCGGGTGTTTTCTGGCGGGGGATCAGCATCGCTTGGCCTTTCTTGGCGCGGACATGGGTCCTTTAGCCAGTTTATCCTGCGGCACCAAGGCACGCATCGCCCTGCACGGGCGCACCAACCTCCCGCAGGGGTGATTTCGTGTGAGTGCGGCCGTGTCTATGCCCACAGGCTCTCCGTGCCACCTCTCTGTGGGAGGGACGCAAAAGGGGAAACTCAGAGAAAATCTCACCCCTGATCGCAGATTATCCAAGGATCGGGGCGGTTTGTCCTAACTTGCCGCACCTTTTCCCGTTGCACGCGATTAGGAGAGCGGGTCAAAGCTGCCTACCTATCGCGTGCCCCACAGGCGGGCAGATCCGAGACACTTCTCAGGAAGGAGCGCACTGATGCTCAAATCCGCAGCCCTCGCAACTCTTCTGACTCTCACGGGCACAGCAGCCCTCGCGCAGGAGGTCACACTCCGCTTTCAGCACTTCGTCTCCCCGCTGTCGGCCAATCCGACGCATTTCATGCAGCCCTGGGCGGACAAGGTTGAGGCTGACTCCAATGGCCGCATCAAGGTGGAGCTCTACCCGGCGATGCAGCTCGGCGGAAAAGCCACCGCACAATACGATCTCATCCGAGACGGCGTCATCGATGGCGGCTGGGTCATCCCCGGCTACCAACCGGGGCGCTTTCCGGAGGCCGAGGCCATGGAACTGCCGCTCATGACGACGAAGAGCGGTGAGGAAGCCTCGAAGGCCGCGTGGATCTTCACCCAAAAGCACCTCATGGACGACTTTCGCGATGTTCACGTGATCGCCGCTCACATGCATGGGCGCGGGCTGGTCCATAAGAAAGGTGCGGGGATCGAGACGGTTGAAGACTTCGACGGTCTCAAGTTGCGGGGCCCGTCGCGGCCCGCGACGCTTCTTCTCGAAAAACTCGGCGCAAACCCTGTTGGCATGCCTGTTCCGGCCTTTCCGGAAGCCCTTGCCAAGGGCGTTGTCGACGGCGGTGTGATCACCTGGGAGATGTCACCCTCACTAAAGCTTGATGAGCTGACAGACAGCCATACTGATATCTCCGGCGATCGGTCCCTATATAACCTCTACTTCATCTGGGCGATGAACAAGGACGTCTACGAGGGCCTGCCTGCGGATCTTCGTGCGGTGATAGATGCGAATTCGGGGCTTATGGCATCTGCCTGGGCCGGGCGCGCGCACGATACCGGTGATGTCACAGGCCGCGAGGCGATGATGGACGCAGGCAATGAGATTGCCCAGATGAACGAAGCCGAGACCGCGCGTATCGCGGCGCTGGGCAAGGAGGTGATATCCGACTGGGTGGCCGAAATGGCCGCCAAGGGGTTGGATGGCCAGATGTTGGTTGAAGACGCACGCGCCGCTGTGCAACTCACGGTGTCCGCCGTCGCGCCGGCCAACTGATAGCCATCCCGCGCCGCCTGGGTCGGAGGCTGCGCAGGGGCGGTTCTCGCAAGAGAGCCGCCCCTTTCCTATTCAGGGAGCTCCAATTGCCGTCTCCGTTTGGGGCCAAGCGCGGATTCAAGTATTTTTGGACAGAAGAAGGTGGGAGTCCCCTCTTCGCCTTTCCACAAATACCCCCCCCCCCGGAGGGTCTAACGGCTCAGCGGGCGCTGTGGGTTTGGTTTGCGCGGGCTTCGCGCCGCGCGTCCCTCTCGCGTTCCAGCCTGAGCCATTCGGTCACGAACACGGGCACTCCGTTGCGAGACGCAAGAATGTCGCCCATCAGGAGGGGCGGCGTCACCCGCGATTTCGGCGGGTCCGTGCGCGCGGGTGCTTCTGCAACGTCTTGCCAGTGGTGGGGGGATGCATCGGTGAAAGTCATGGGCCGGGCTCCAGGAGCGTCACTGTGGTGTCACCATAGCGGCGGCTTGCTAGCGCTGTGAAGCCCTCTGCCTGTTGCGGGCGGGTTTCCTCCCACACGATGAGGGCTGTATCGGCGATCCAGCCGCGGGCCCGTGTTACAATAAGGGCCTCCTCGCCGAGAGCTTTTCCATACGGCGGGTCAAGAAAGACGAGCTGCGCGGCCTCTTGCGCATTGGGCATCGACTTCACAGGAGACGCGATGAGCGTGGTGCTTTGCGCGACGTCGAGCTTGGCAATGTTGGCACGGAGAAGCGTCTGTGCCTTGCGGCCGCTGTCGACAAATGTCGCGTGGCGCGCGCCGCGCGAGAGCGCTTCGAGCCCCAATGCGCCCGTGCCTGCAAAGAGATCGAGCACGTGTATGTCACCTAGGGCGATACGCGCCTCGATCATGGAGAAGAGCGCCTCGCGGACGCGGTCCGATGTCGGCCGCAGGTGCGCGGCGGGATCGCCTTTGCCGAGGCTCGTCAGCGGGTGCCCCCGGAAGCGGCCTGCGATGATCCTCACGCTTTCAGGAGCGCTTTGAGGTCTGTGGCGGGGTCTGCGATCGCATCTGGCGACGGGCTCTTACCGGCTTCGATCAGGCGTTTGCCGATCATGTAGCCGCGCGCGTCGTTCATGGCATCCACGGCCAAAAGCTCCGACCCACGATAGTACCAGTTGGACTGCCCTTTCTCCCCGTGGCGAACCACGACGCGGTCATAGCCGGAATTCAGGCCCGCGATCTGGAGTTTGACGTCGTATTGATCCGACCAGAACCACGGCTTGGCCAGGTAGTCCTCCTCTGCGCCCAGCATGTTGGCGGCGATGACATCCGCCTGATCCATGGCGTTTGGGACGCTTTCGAGGCGGATCCTAGTGCCGCGGTACGGGAAGGAGGCACAATCCCCTGCGGCCCAAACATGCGGTGCGGACGTGCGGCCCCTCGCATCCGTCCGGATGCCGTTTTCGCAGGCGATGCCGGCCTGGGAGGCGAGGGCCGTGCAGGGATCGATCCCGACACCCACAATGGCAAAGTCGATGTCGAGCGCGGTGCCGTCCGAGAGCTCTGCCCCGCTCACGTGACCCTCTCCGGTGAGGCGCTCGAGGCGGACGCCTTCCCGGATATCGACGCCGTGCTCAGTGTGGAGCGCGCGAAAGTAGTCGGACGTTTCAGGTGCTGCGACCCGGGCGAGGATGCGGTCAGCGGCCTCGATGAGGGTGGTCTTGAGGCCCTTCATCGCAGCGACGGCTGCGGCCTCAAGCCCGATATATCCGCCGCCGATGATGAGCACATGTCCGCCCTTGGCGAAGGCCTGCGCCATGGCATCCACGTCTGCGAGCGTTCGCACTGTGAAGACACCTTCGAGCGTGCCGCCGATCTTTTGCGGCAGCGTTCGCACGACGGAGCCTGTGGTGAAGGCCAGCTCGTCATAGCTGAGCTTTTCGTCGCCGATGTGAACCTCTCGGGCATTGGTATCCACGGCATGGACGCGCGTGCCGGTGCGCAGCGTGATGCCTGCCTCGCCATAGGCGGCTTTGGGCTTCAGATACATGCGTTCGATTGGCATTTCCCCGAGGAGGTATTTCTTGGAGAGGGGCGGGCGTTGGTAGGGCGGCGCGGGCTCTTCCCCTATGAGCACGATCTCACCCTCGTAGCCGAGCGCCCGCAATTTTCCCGTGAGAGAGGCTCCGGCCTGGCCTGCTCCGATGACGACGATGCGGCTCATGTTTCGCTCTCCTCTGGTTCTCGAGCCTCGTGACGCTATGCTCCCGGTGCACGCGACGCAATCAAGAGAGGACGCGAGAATGGCGATTTCAGTGGGGGACACGCTGCCTGAGGCAAGCTTTTTGCGGATCGGAAGCGCTGGGCCGGAATCCGTGTCTGTGAGCGAGCTGGTGAAGGGCAAGAAGGTGGTGATCTTTGGTCTACCCGGAGCCTATACCGGCACGTGCACCACGGCCCATGTGCCAAGCTTCATGCGCACCATCGGAGCGTTCAAGGAGAAGGGCGTGGAGGACGTGATTTGCGTTGCCGTGAACGACCCATTTGTGATGGATCAGTGGGGCAAGGACACAGGGGCCGCAGATGCGGGCATCGTGATGCTTGGGGACGCGGCGAGTGATTTCACGTTGGCGATCGGCATGGACTTCGACGCGCCGCCAGTTGGCTTCAAGAGCCGGTCCAAGCGCTACTCGATGCTCGTCGAAGACGGCGTTGTGACGGTGCTCAACGCCGAGAGCAATCCGGGGGAATGTGAGATTTCCGCGGGCGAGACGCTGCTCGAGCAGGTCTGATCTGCGAGATCGGGCCGCCTTTTTCAGGGTCGGCCCACCCGCCCGCCCCCGCCCCTGAAAAAGGCGGGGCGTGGGGTGCCTTTTACTCTGCCGCCCGGGCGAGGGCGCCGTCCTCTGGCACCGTGTGGATGGTGCGCGTGGGGAAGGGGATAGGCACATCGGCTGCGTCGAGCGCCTCTTTCACCTTGCGCTTCATGTCGGCCTGATAGGCGAAATATTCGCTGGCATCGCACCAGACGCGCACGAGAAAGTCGACCGAGCTGTCATTGAGGGCGTTCACTTGGATGAAGGGCTCCGGCTCGCCTTTGCTGCGGGGGTCTGCCATGATGGTGCTGAAGATGACATCTTGCGCCACCGCGAGATTGGCGCCGTAGCCTACGCCGAATGTCCACTCCGCCCGCCGCGTGGGATAGGCCGAGTAGTTTGTGATCGTGTTGCCCCAAACCTGAGCATTGGGGATGATGACCTGCACGTTGCTGAGATCGGCAAGCTCGATGAAGTTCAGCGTGATCGATTTCACTGTCCCCATCTTGTCATTCACCTGCACGAAATCACCCTGCTTGAAAGGGCGAAAGAAGATGATCATCATCCCCGCCGCGAGGTTTGACAGCGTGCCTTGAAGTGCCAGACCAATGGCAAGGCCTGCTGCGCCGATCGCCGCGACGATCGACGTGGTCTGGACGCCGAA
>JBCBME010000069.1:0-9516 GCA_039822945.1 Pseudomonadota bacterium | reverse complement strand
CGACATCACCGCAGCCCTGCCGGTGATGTCGTCGAGCAGATCCGCACCATGTCGCGCCCTGCAGCCTTGGCATCGTAAAGCGCGTGATCGGCCCGCTCGAGCAGGTCGGGGATCGTGGCAGGGGTGGCGGGCGACCCGGCCGTGACCGCGTGCCCGCCGAGGGCGAGGCCCACCGAGACGGAGACCGCAACCCCACCGGGCACCGCATCCGCGGCAAAGGGCGCGTTGCGGGAGAGCGCGCAGAGCCGCTTGGCCGCGATGGAGGCTTGCTTGAGGCTCGTATCCGGCATCGCCACGAGAAACTCTTCCCCGCCAATCCGCGCCACGAGATCCATGGAGCGCAGATTGCCGCGCAGCCGCTCGGCGAATTCGCGCAGTACGATGTCCCCCACGCTGTGCCCATGGGTGTCATTGATGCGTTTGAAGTGATCGAGATCGAGGAGCATGAGCGCAAAGCAGCGGCGCGAGCGCGTCGAGGCGCGCGCCATCCGCTCCAGATAAGGCAGCGCGTAGCGGCGGTTATAGAGCCCGGTGAGGGGGTCGGTGACGGCGGCCTCGAGCCCCGCCTTGACCGAGCGGCGCAGCGCCTGTTCCTCGCAGCGCCGCTTCAGGAGCCGGTTGAGACGCTCTGCGGCCTCGTTGGGTTCAAACCCGGAGGCCATGACATCCCCTGCGCCGGTATCGAGGGCGGTGATGGCGAGATGCGCCGTCTCTTCTGGGCTCACCGCGAGGATCGCGGCGTGGCGTGTGTCGGAACGCGCCCGTAGCGAGGAGACGAAATCGAGCCTTTGCTGCGCGTTGCGCCCGCTCACGGCCACGAGGAGCGCGTCGAACTGCCCGCCCTCCTTTTCGCGCATCACCAGATCACCGGGCGCCAGCACATCGGCGCGGTGGGGCATGACCTTGGCCAGCGCGCGTTTCCACGCGGCCCCTTCCTCGGCGCTTTCGGCCATGAGCCCGATGCGGCTTGCAGGCGTGAAGCTCGAGGAGGCTTCGGCAAACCCAAGGGCGGCCGAGGTATCAGAGCGCAGGCGCAGCTCATCCCGGGTGGTGCGGGCGCGAAGCAGGTTGCGGATCCGCGCCAGAAGCGTGCGCTCATCATAGGGGCGGGAGACGACGTCGCCCACGCCCTTCGAGAGCGCTTGCGCGCGCTGGGCGTGCGCCTCTTCGGGCATGAGCGCGATCACGGGAATCCCACGGGACGCGACGCGGCGCTGCAGTCCGGGCGCATCGCCGTCGGCGAGCGTGTACTCGCACAAAATGACATCCGGTGGCTCATTGGCGAGCTTGGTCAGCGCCTCAGCCACGGTGGCGGCGTGACTCACGCTGAAATAGGCTGCGGCGAGCTTGACCTTGAGGACAATCCGCGTTGTCACTACCGGGTCAACGATCAGAACGCGTCCTGTCATGAAAACCTCTGCGAACTCTTTGGTGGGCAAGTGTTGAGGTCAAAACGTTAACAAACCCTTTCTGATTTTACGCGAAACGCTCAGATCAGCGGCAAACCGCCAAAAGGATACCTCAGGAGAGGCCGATGTCGAAAATCGCTGCCGAGACGCGCGCCATCCAGTGCCTCGCATGGCTGGCGCAAAACGAGGAGCTTTTGCCCGTGTTCCTCGGCTCCACCGGTGCCAGTATCGATGATCTGAAAGCGCGCGCGGGCGAGGCGGACTTTCTGGGCTCCGTGCTCGATTTTCTGATGATGGATGATGCCTGGGTCGTGGAGGTGTGCGACGCCCACGGTTGGGCCTATCCCGAGCTTGCAGCTGCGCGCGCGCAGCTCCCTGGCGGGGAGGCGGTGCATTGGACCTGACATCGATTAAAGCGCTCCTTTTCGACAAGGATGGCACATTATTCGACTTTCACGCCACATGGTCGGCCTGGGCGGCCAATACGCTGCGTGACCTTGCGGGGGGCGATGAGGCGCTCGCCGAGCGCCTTGCAGAGCTTTTGGGCTATGACCTCGCCACCGAGACCTTTCGCGAAGACAGCTCCGCCATTGCGGGCACGCTCGATGAGCAGGCGCTCAAGCTGTCGAGCGCGCTTCCGGGCCGCACGCCGCAAGAGATCACGCTGCGGCTCGTGGAGCTCGCACGCGATGTCCCGCAAGTGGAAGTGACGCCGCTCGCCCCGCTGTTTGACCGCCTGAAGGGATATACTTTTGGGGTGGCCACCAACGATGCGGAGATCGTGGCCCATGCCCAGCTGAGGCGGGCCAAGATCACGGAAATCTTTACATTCGTGGCCGGTGCGGATTCAGGATTTGGGGGCAAACCTGCGCCCGGGCAGCTCCATGCCTTTGCCGAGGTAACAGGCCTTGCGCCCCATGAAATCGCCATGATCGGGGACAGCACCCACGATCTCTTTGCCGCGCGCGCGGCGGGCATGGTGGCGGTGGGCGTGCTCACCGGGCCTGCCGGGCACGCGCAGCTCGCGCCGCACGCCGATCATGTGATCGCCTCCATCGCCGAGCTGCCCGACCTTTTGCGCTGAGAGCCGCACCCGCAATCGTTCGCGACACGATCCGTCGCCTTCTGACAGGTGGCACCGCAGCCTGCGCCGCAGTCTGAGGCGCGAGGAGATCCTGCCATGTCAGACACAGCCGCCCCCACTCGCCGCCGCCGTTCCGGGGGACGTGCTGGAAACACGCGCGGCGCGGGCCCGGTCGTCAAGCAGATGCCGTGGCGCCAGATCGTCAACACCGACCGCCCCACCGAGCCCTTGAGCGAGGAAGGCGTCGCCGCCGTCCATGACGGGGCCATGCGCATCCTCGAAGAGATCGGCATCGAGTTCCTCAACGAGGAGGGCCGCGAGATCCTGCGTAAGGCGGGCTGCATCGTGACGGGCGACAACGTGCGCATGGGGCGCGACTTCGTGATGGAGATGGTGGGCCGCGCGCCCTCCGAGTTCACGCTGACCCCGAGGAACCCGGCGCGTCAGATCACCATTGGCGGCAAGCACCTGACATTCGGCAATGTCTCCTCACCGCCCAACTACTGGGACCTCGAAAAGGGCAAGATCCCCGGCACGCGCGCCGATTGCGCCAACCTGCTGAAGCTCACGCAGTATTTCGAGTGCATCCATTTCGCGGGCGGCTACCCAGTGGAGCCCGTCGACATCCACGCCAGTGTCCGCCACCTCGACGTGCTCTTTGACAAGCTCACGCTCACCGACAAGGTGATGCACGCCTACTCGCTCGGGAAGGAGCGGGTGGAGGACGTGGCCGAGATGGTCAAGATCGCGGGTGGGCTGAGCGAGGAAGAGTTTCAGGCGACGCCGCGGATGTACACCAACATCAACTCCACCTCGCCGCTCAAACACGACATCCCCATGATCGACGGCTGCCTGAGGCTCTCGCGGCGCGGGCAGGCGGTGGTGGTGACGCCCTTCACCCTTGCAGGTGCGATGGCGCCGGTGACGATGTCCGGGGCTGTCGCGCTCTCGATCGCAGAGGCGCTGAGCGCCATCGCACTCTTCCAATACGAGACGCCGGGCTGCCCCTGCGCCATCGGCACCTTCACCTCCAACGTGGATATGAAGACGGGCGCCCCCGCCTTTGGCACGCCCGAATACATGCGCGCGACGCAGATGACGGGGCAAATGGGGCGCTTTTACGGGCTGCCGATCCGCTCCTCCGGCGTGTGCGCGGCCAATGTGCCGGACGGGCAGGCGATGTGGGAGACCTCCAATTCCCTCTGGGCTGCGGTGCAGTCGGGCACGAACATGGTCTATCACGCGGCCGGCTGGCTCGAGGGCGGGCTGATTGCGAGCCCTGAGAAGTTCATCATGGATTGCGAAGTGCTCCAGATGATCCAGCGCTACATGGAGCCCGAGACCTACGCCACCACGCCTGACGACATTGCCGTCGATGCGATCAAGGATGTGGGCTCCGCCGGGCACTTCTTTGGCGTCGAGCACACCCAGCAGCGCTACGAAACCGCCTTTTATCAACCGTTTGTGGCCGATTGGACGAACTTCGAGGGCTGGGAGCTGGGCGGCGGCGTCTGGACGGCAGAACGCGCGCACAAGCTCTTCAAGCGGATCATCGAAAGCTTTGAGGCGCCGCCGATGGATATCGCCGCGCGGGACGCCCTCGCGGACTTCGTGGCGCGCAGAAAGGCAGAGGGCGGCGCCCCCACCGATTTCTAGCGTTTTAAGTAGGTCAAATTGAGCCTGTTGGGCCTTTGTTAAGACCCGCTGTGCGAGCCCATGCAAAAGCCTGAGGAAGAGCGAAATGCATGGTCTGATAAATCGCGGGTTGCAGTGTTTCCTGCGCGACACCTACGGTGAGGAGATGTGGGCCGAGATCATGCGTGATGCTGATCTCGGATACACCTCCTTTGAGGCGATGCTGGTCTATGACCACGAGGTGACGCAGCGCGTGCTCGATTACGCCACCGATCAGCTCGAAAAGACCGAGGATGACCTGCTGGAGGATCTCGGCACCTATCTGGTGAGCCACGAGAACACGCAGGCCCTGCGGCGTCTCTTGCGGTTTGGCGGGGTCGATTTCCTCGAATTCCTTCACTCGCTCGACGATCTGCCGGGGCGCGCACGGCTTGCAGTGCCCGATCTCGACCTGCCGTCGCTGGAGCTGATCGAGGGCGACGACATGACCTTCACCCTCAAATGCGGAACCGATTTGCCGGGCTTTGGCCATGTGATGATGGGGGTGCTTCGCGCGATGGCAGATGATTACGGGGCGCTCGCCTTCCTCGAATTCGATGGGGGCGAAGCCACCCATGATGCGGTGCGCATCGTGCTCCTCGATGAGGCGTTTTCAGAGGGCCGCAGCTTTGAACTTGCACGGAAGGTGGGCTGAGATGCTGGATCACGGTTTGGAAGCGCGTCCCCTCGATATCCTGTGCCCGATGCATGTGGATGTGGACGCGGAGGGGCGCATTCGCCATGTCGGGCCGACCTTGGCCAAGCTTTTGCCAAGCGAGGCGATCGGAGAGCTCTTTCTCGATGTCTTTGAGATGCTGCGCCCGCGCTCGGTCTCCACGATGGCCGATATTCGCGCCCGTGCGGGCATGCCGCTCCACCTGCGCCTGCAGGACCAGTTCGGGACGCCGGTGAAAGCCGTGGCCGTGGCCACCGGGGATGGCGCGATCGTGAACCTTTCCTTCGGGATCTCGATCGTGGATGCTGTGGGCAATTACAGCCTCACGAGCCATGACTTTGCCCCCACTGATCCCACCATCGAGATGCTCTATCTGGTGGAGGCGAAATCGGCGGCCATGGAGCAGAGCCGCGACCTCAACAAACGCCTGCAGGGGGCCAAGATCGCCGCGGAAGAGCAGGCGTTCACCGATACGCTCACCGGTCTGAAGAACCGCCGCGCGATGGACACCATCATGCAGCGCTACATCTCCGCGCGAACGAAGTTTTCGTGCATGCATCTCGACCTTGATTACTTCAAATCGATCAATGACACGCTGGGCCACGCCGCGGGCGACCACGTCTTGCAGGAGGTGGCGCGGATCCTCGTCCACGAGACCCGCGAAAAGGACACCGTCGCGCGGGTCGGTGGCGATGAATTCGTGCTGCTCATTTACGGGCTCGAAGATCCGCCAAAGCTCGAACGGATTGCAAAGCGCATCATCGCGCGGCTTGAGGAGCCGATCCCGTGGAATGGGAAGGTCTGCCGGATCTCGGGATCAGCGGGCACATCGCGGGCCGGGTTTTATGAGACGCCCGACATCGCAGAGATGCTGCACCACGCGGACGTGGCGCTCTATGCCTCGAAGCGCAATGGGCGGGGGCGGCACACGCATTTCACGCCCGACCTGTTGGAGCTCGATATGACCGTGTCGACCGGGCCCCGAGGCGCGGCCCATCCGGACGCCTGATCGCGGGCAGGCCTGCGGCCCTGGTTGTCCCGCCCCAGCGGGGCTTCAGAGCGCGCGATTTCTGTCGCTTTACAGATGCTTGAGGCGCGTTTTTGATGCGCCGATTAAGCACGTCGGGGCTGCAATTCCATGGAATGTCGGGTGACCCACCGGTGGTACTCCCTAGGGGAATCGAACCCCTCTTTCCAGGTTGAAAACCTGGCGTCCTAACCGATAGACGAAGGGAGCACGCTTCCGGTGTGACGCGGTATGTAGAAAACCTCACCGGGCGGGGCAAGTCGATTCTTCGCAAATCCACGCAGGAATTTAGCTGTTAATCGAGTGCGATGGCCGCGTCCTCGAGCCTGAGCTGCGGTGTCGCGCGACCGCCCCACTGGTTGATCTCGAGGCGGCCCGTCACGTGGACAGGGGCCCCGTCCTGCTGCATCAGCGCCGGACCCAGTTCGCTGTCGAAGGCGCCAAAGGCGATGGCTGACAGCCGCGCGCCGCTGCCATCGGTCAGATCCACCTTGAGGTGGCCCGTGCCCACTTCCTTGGCGTAGCGGACCCGGAGATGCGGGAGCGCCACGCGCGGGGCAGGGGCCGCCGCGCCAAAGGGCCCGGCGCGCTCAAGATCCTCGATGAGCTCGACGTTGGCGGCCTCCGGCATCAGGAGCGCATCGACATGGAGATCGTGAGGCCCGTGCGCGCCCGCACCCTGACGGGCGAGCAGCGCGTCGAGCCGGGCCATGGCGGGCTCAAGCTGCGCCCGGCTGAGCGAGAGGCCCGCGGCCATCTTGTGCCCGCCGCCTTTCTCGATGAGGCCTTCCGCGGCGAGGCGCTGGATCGCCGCGCCGAGATCGACCCCGGGGACAGAGCGGCCAGAGCCCTTCCCGGCCTCACCGTCAAATCCGATCACCACGGAGGGGCGGTGCATCGTCTCCTTGAGGCGGGAGGCCACGATGCCTACAACGCCCGGGTGCCACCCGTCTCCTGCGGCCCAGGCGAGGGCCGCGCCGTCCTCGCGCGCTTCCGCCTGAGCGAGGGCTGCGCCACGCACGGTGGCCTCCACCTCCCGCCGCTCGGTGTTGAGCGCGTCGAGGCGCTCGGAGAGGGCGGCGGCCTCGTGCGGGTCGGCAGTCGCAAGGAGGCGCGCGCCGAGATCTGCCGCGCCAATCCGCCCGCCCGCATTGATGCGGGGGCCGAGGACATAGCCCAGATGATAGGCCCGCGGTTCGCTGTCGAGGCGCGCCACATCGCAAAGGCTCGTGAGGCCGATCCTCTGGCGGCGCGCCATCACCTTCAGTCCCTGCCGCACAAAGGCGCGGTTCACGCCCGTGAGCGGCGCGACATCGGCCACGGTGGCCAGCGCCACGAGATCGAGCATCCCCATGAGGTTTGGCCCGGCCTCGCCGCCCTCCCGGAGCTGACGCCCGGCCTCCACCAGCATGAGAAAGACGACGGCGGCGGCGCAGAGATGGGCGAGATCGCCGCTTTCGTCCTGCCGGTTGGGGTTCACGACCGCGAGCGCGGGCGGGAGCGTCTCACCGCCCAAATGGTGGTCGAGCACGATCACATCAGCACCGTCTGCCGCGGCGAGCGCGTCATGGGAGAGCGTGCCGCAATCGACGCAGATGATGAGATCATGCCCGGCGGCGAGCTCTGCCATGGCGGGGGCGTTGGGGCCGTAGCCCTCATCGATGCGGTCGGGAATGTAGAGCGTGGCGGCAAGCCCCTTGTCGCGAAGCCATGTCAGGAGGAGGGCGGCCGAGGCTCCGCCATCGACGTCGTAGTCAGCGAAAACCGCGATCCTCTCCCGGCCTCGAACGGCGGCCAGGAAGCGCGTGGCGGCGGCCTCCATATCGCGCAGGCTGCGGGGGTCCGGCAGGAGATCGCGCAGCGTGGGCTCGAGAAAGCCCGGCACCTCGGGCGCTTCGATCCCCCGGCGGGCGAGGACGGCGGCGAGTGGCCTGCTCAGCCCGGTGGCCTGCTCCAGCGCCTCGGCACGGCGTTGTTCTTCCAAGCCAGGCCCGACCCAGCGCCGCCCCGTGAGGGAGCTTGTGACGTTGAGGAAGGCCGGTTGGTCGAGCATGGTCGCAGTATCTTGGGGGAGTATCCCCTATCGATACCAAATGATGTGGTCTCCGCGCAAGCACGGGCCGCGACAAAGCTGGGGATAAACCCGCCCTCAGGGCGCACGATCAGCCGCCAGCTCGCCCGAAATCAGCCGACAGGGTGGCGGTAGGTCATGCGACGCACCGAGCCCGTCTTTGAGCGCATGAGCACGGTTTCGGCGGTCAGATACCCCACCTCGCGCTTGATGCCGGGCAAAAGCGAGCCGTCGGTGACGCCGGTCGCGGCAAAGATCACATCCGCCTGCACGAGGTCATCGCGGGTGTAGACGCGGTCGAGATCGGTGATGCCTGCCTTTTTGGCGCGGGCCTTTTCGTCGTCATTGCGGAAGGTGAGGCGGCCCCAGAACTGCCCGCCCATGCATTTCAGCGCAGCGGCGGCCAGCACGCCCTCGGGTGCGCCGCCCGAGCCCATATACATGTCGATGCCGGTGATTTCGGGCTCGGCGCAGTGCATGACACCGGCCACGTCACCATCGGTGATGAGGCGGATCGCGGCCCCGGTGGAGCGGACTTCTGCGATCATCTCCTGATGGCGGTCACGGTCGAGGATGCAGACGGTGATGTCCTCGGTGGAGCAGGCCTTGGCGCGGGCCATCCGCTTCACCCGCTCGGCATAGGCCATATCGAGCGTGACCACGTTGGGCATGAAGCCCGGCCCGATGGCGAGCTTTTCCATGTAGACGTCAGGCGCATGCAGCATGGAGCCGGTGGGGCCCATGGCGATGACTGTAAGCGCGTTGGGCATGTCCTTTGCTGTGAGCGTCGTGCCTTCGAGCGGGTCGAGCGCGATGTCGACCTCCGGGCCTTTGCCCTGGCCCACTTCCTCACCGATGTAGAGCATGGGCGCCTCGTCGCGCTCGCCCTCACCGATGACCACGCGGCCCCTGATCTCGAGGAGGTTCAGCTGCTCGCGCATGGCGTTCACGGCGGCTTGGTCTGCGGCCTTCTCATCGCCGCGCCCGATCCAGTCTGCGGATTCGAGGGCTGCCGCCTCCGAGACGCGTGCGAGGCCGAGCGAAAGCATGCGGTCATTGAAATCGGTGGGAGCCATGGAATGTCCTTTGGTCAGTCTTACGAATACGGCGCGCCAACGCGGCGCGGCAGAAGTTAAACGGCCTCGATGCGCAGTGTCACGGGCGTGCCCGCGATCACGTCAGTGGATGCAAAGCCCTCGAGCGCGCGGTCGATATCGGCGCGGGTCGTCTTGTGGGTGACGATGAGCACGGGGGCGGTTTCCTCGGTATGGCCGTACTGGCGCATCCGGTCGATGGAGATCCCGGCCTCACCCAGGGTCGCGGCGACCTTGGCGAGCGCGCCGGGGCGGTCGATGAGTTCCATGCGTAGGTAGTAAGGCGCGGGCGTGACCGCGCGGGCCGGTGCTGCGGCCTCGAGCGTTGTGGCGGGCTGGCCAAAGGTGGAGAGCCGGGTGCCGCGCGCGATGTCGAGGATGTCGGACATCACGGCGCTCGCCGTGGGTCCTTCGCCCGCGCCCGCGCCGCGCAAGACGATCTGGCCCACGTCGGAGCCCTCGAGCACCACCATGTTGGTGC
>JBCBME010000068.1:0-9674 GCA_039822945.1 Pseudomonadota bacterium | reverse complement strand
GGGTTTGTGATGGTGAAAGTCGCGCCGGAGGCAGCGTCCACCCACGCCCCATCGATAAAGGCCTGCGTGGCCAGAAGCTCCGGGTCGCTCAGCATGTGGGCGAGGTTGGTCTGAGTGTCGAGCATGGGCGCCTCCTCCTGATTGTTACCCGTATCTAGCGCGCCAGTTGGGCGGTCCACCCTCCCAGCCTGTCGCGGCAAAGACCCCGCGCGCAATGGCGCGTGAAAGCGTCGTGGCCGCGCCGTGCCCAAGCGCGATGGCATCCCCCACGGGATCGGCGAGGGGCCGCGCCCCGGTGGATGCCGCAAAGACGAGATCGCCATCAAACAAGGTGTGCGACGGCAGGATCGCGCGGGCGAGACCATCGTGGGCCGCCGTGGCAAGCCGCGTGCACTGCGCCTGCGTGAGTGCTGCATCGGTGGCCACAATGGCGATGGTCGTGTTGTGCGTTGATAGCTTTGTGGGCAGCTCCCCAGGCGCCATGGGAGGCGTGCCTCTGCCGCCGAATTCATCCCCAATCTCGTGGCAGGCTGCCCAGAATTGACCCGTCTCAGGATGGCTCACGGTCCCGATCGCGTTCACGGCGACCAGTGCCCCTACTGTATGCCCGGCTGCCGTCTGCATTGAGGCTGAGCCGAGCCCGCCCATAATGAGACCGCCTGCTCCTGCGACGGTGGCCCCCGTCCCGGCCCCAACGCTGCCAAGCGATACGTCGGTGCCAGCAGACGAAAGCGCCGCATGGCCGAGCGCTTTCCACGGGTTCTCCGTCCAGCTTTGGTCGCCATGGGCGAGATCAAAGAGGATCGCTGCGGGCACGATCGGCACGCGCGCGGGACCTGCCGGAAACCCTCGCCCTGCAGCCCGGAGCGCCTCTGCCACCCCATCAGCGGCGGCCAGGCCAAAAGCGCTGCCGCCTGAGAGCACGAGGGCATCCACCTCCTGCACGAGGCGGTCAGGTGCCAAAAGGTCAGTCTCCCGCGTGCCGGGCGCGCCGCCCATCACGTGCACGCCCGCCGTAAACGGCGCATCCGCCGTCAGCACGGTCACCCCAGAACAGAGGCTTGCATCCTCGGCAGAGCCAACGCGCAGGCCCGCAACGTCCGTGATCAGATTTCTCATGCCCGCACGCGCGACCCCGCGAAGCGCCCGAGGGGAAAGAGCTTGCCCGAAGCCTTGAGCCGGCCCGCCTCCGGAAAAACAAGGATGAGAGAGGTATGGAGGCCCATGGCATCAATGATGGCGTCCACCTGCCCGGGGGTGAAGTAATGCGCGAGGCGTGGCCGGGGCGGCGCTTTGCAGATCACTTCGATTTCAGAGAGGTCGGCGTCCGGATCGAGATCATAGAGATGCGCGAATGCCAGCGGCTGGCTTTCGAACGTTCCCGCAAAGAGCGTGATCTCGAGGTCTTCGCGGGCCATTAGATGCAGCGGCCGCCATCGATTTCGAGCGCCACGCCCGTGATCATGGACGCTTCATCCGAGCACAGAAAGGCAGCGGCTGCGCCCATGTCCTCGGGCTGCGAAAAGCGCCCGAGCGGGATCGTCGCCAGAAACTTTTCACGGGTCTCGGGCGTGTCCTCCCCCATGAAGCTCGCCAAAAGCGGCGTCTCGCCTGCCACGGGGTTGATCGCGTTGACGCGCACGCCAAAGGGCGCGAGCTCGATCGCCATGGCCTTGGTGGCCGTGATCATCCAGCCTTTGGAGGCATTGTACCAATTGAGCCGCGGCCTTGGGCTCACCCCTGCGGTCGAGGCGACATTGAGGATCGCACCGGACTTTCGCGCTTTCATGGCGGGCACAAGGTGGCGTGCGAAGAGGTAGACAGATTTCGCGTTCACGCTGAGCACGCGGTCAAAATCGGCCTCGCTGATGTCTTCCATGGGCGCGGGCATATGCGTTGTGCCAGCATTGTTCACAAGGATGTCGACGGCGCCCATCGCCTCCACCGCGTGCGCACAGAGCGCCTGTACGGAGGCATCATCGGCCACGTCGACCTGCGCTGCGGCCCCGCCGATCTCTTCGGCTACCGCTTGCGCACCTGAGAGGTTGATATCGGCCACCAAGACGCGCGCGCCTTCGCTGGCGAATTTGCGGGCGATTCCTGCCCCAAAGCCGGAGGCCGCCCCGGTGACGATGGCTGTTTTGTCCTTCAAACGCATGGCGGCACCGTGGCAGGGCGCGCCCGCGATGAAAAGCCTTTTGCGGAGCGGGCTTTTTGCGCGAAACTGGGGAGAGAAGAGATGTAAATTCGATTAACAATACCCATATGCTTCACGACGGCGTGATCACGCCGCCCGCGAAGGAAAGGACAGGAATGAGCGATTTTGACACCCAGATCAAGGAAAGCCAGGCCCAGGTGACCGCAGCGCAAGCCAAGGTGGCCGAGCTGACGAGCCGCATCGAAGTGGCCCGCCAAAAGATGGAACAGGGCGAGGACATCGCCGTCGACATCGAAAACGCGACGCTCGACGATGTGCATGCCCATACCGATCTGATGAATGCCAACATCGCCGAACTCATCATGGGCCTCGATGACGTAACAGCGGGCTTTCAGAGCGATTTCGATGAGCTGCGCTCCAAGACGGGCTGGGAAAGCTTTGTGGGTGTCTTCAACAAGAACCGCTCCGAGGCGATGCGGCAGGAGCGTCTGCGCACAGCCTCCATCGATGACAAGCTGCAGGATCTCATCGCCAAATCCGACACGATCGTGGACCTCCTCCAGGGCCAGCTCACCGTGCTCGAGGATCAGAAATCCAAGGTGGAGGGCAATCTCGGCGGCACGCTCGAAGAGCGGGAAGCCGTCGTGGCCGAACTCGAAACGGTAAAGTCCGAGATCCTTGCCATGGATCCAAAGATCATCGCGCTGGAGACCAAGATCAGTGTGGAGACCGACGCCGCCGCGCGCACAGCGCTTGAGACCGAGCTCGCCGAGATCAACGCCGCCTACAACGAGCTCGTACGCTCCGAGCAGGTAAAGCTTGCGCGCTCCCAGACGCTCGAGCGCTACATCGAAAAGGGTAAGACCTGGGTGGATTCCCTCACGAACCAGGCGGCCACGCAAATGGTGCTCATCAACAAGCTGCAGACCGATACGAAGCAGCGGGTCGTTCTCTATGACGCGCTGACGAAATCGCTGAAGACGGCCCAGCAGCAAGACGTGGCTCACCGCATCAATGAGATCGGCGTGAAAACCGATCAGGAAGCACAGACCGCCATGGCCGCCATCGGCTCCGCCACCAACACGCGGATGGCCGAAATGCTGGAGGCGCACGAAGATCACATGGTCTTTGCCCGCGACGTGCTGGAGGCCAAGGCCAAGGCGGATGAACGGTTTGCGCGCCGCTTTGCCGCGATTGTCGAAAAGCACGATTCCAACGCGTATGGGGGATAATCTGAGCCCGCTTGTTCGCTGGAGCATCGTGATCGTCGTGGGTGTCATTCTCTATACCGGGGTCGAATACACCGCCGATGCGGCGGGCTGGGGCGCTGGAATAGGCCGCACGCTCGGCATCGGCGCTGGCGTCGGCCTCATCGTGGGTGCGCTTGCGGTGTGGCTCGGCCTCGTTGGGGATCGCAGCGAATGAGCGCCAATCACTGGGCCTGCGAGCTGATATGAACGACACGACCCCCATCGAAGACACCCGCGTCACACGGCGCTATTTCCGCAAGTTCGAGCGGATCACGCAGCACATGGTGCGCGTGGCCGGCGTCATGGAGGCCGAAGGGACGCTGAGCAAGGCCGAGGTCGAGGTGTTGTCGCGCTACATCCTCGGGCTCACCTACACCTTCCGCGCGCTTTCGATGAAATACCTCTTTGCAGGGCGTGTCTCCGGTGCGGGCAAGCTCATGTTTGATTTTCGCGAGAGCGGTTTCCCTGCGGCAGCGGAGCTTCTCGAGCTCTCCGTCGATGCGAGCCAAGTGGAGCGGCACCTCGCCGGGTCAGAAGATGCCGACACGCTCAAGGACCGGATGGTGCGCAAGATTGTGGGGGACCGCGAAATCCCCACACGGTTGCAGTACGCGCTCAGCCAAAGGCTCTATTATGAGGAGCTGGCGCGCGGGCATCTCTTTTGGCCACGCAACGACCCTGACGCCATCTGGCAGGAAACGCTGGGCGAGCGGAGACGCTTTCTGGTGCATTGGGCGGTCTATGACACGCAGGTGAACCTGCCCACGATCTACCTCATGGATCTCGAGGATACCGGCAAGACGGCCTTGCCAAAGGACGCGCGCCGCTGGCCCGCCGCGCAGGCCCATCTGATGGCGCAGTCGCTCGGGGATCTGAAGCTTTTGACGATCGCGCGTGGGTTCGATCAGGATTTCGACGATCTTCACCCGAAACGTCTGCGCCGGTTTCACCTCGGCCCGATGTACTCCCACGCCTTCACAAAGCAGGCCGGGCCGCTCAGGCAGGTCCTCGAGGATGCCGCCGCCCCCGAGGGAGAGGATTGGGCGCTCGTCTGGACGGAGGAGGATCTCATCGCCAATCACGGCGAGATGCAGAAATCGGGCTGGTTCGGCCGGGTGGAGCGTCAGATCTTTGCGCTCGATCCCACCGCTGTCGCGGGGGCAGATACCGGTGCAACGGCGACGCGACGCGCGATCATGCTCCCCGCGCGCCCCTATCAGGCGCTCGAAGAGATCGGGCCGCCGGGCCTGCGTGACGTGCGGAAGTTCGTGGTGAGCCCGGGGGGGCGGGTGCTTGTCTATTGAGGGTTTTGGTTTGGTTGCGCCGGCGGGATTGCCTCCGGCGGGAGTATTTTTGGAAAGATGAAGGGCGGGTGACATGAGCCAAATGTCGGACCAGATGGAGCTTCGGGAAGAAGAGATCCAGGCGCATTACGCGGCGGCCCTCGCGATGCTCGATGGGTTTGACCATGCGCCGCGCGTGGCGTCTGCGCGGGTCGCGGCAACGGAACGATCGCCCGGCGTGGCGGGTGCGCGGCGGCGCTTTCGATCCACGACACCGGGGCTCTCCGGCGCACGGACGGCGCGGGCCTCTGGGGTGGATCTGCGCGCGCGGATTGAGGATGCCGATGGTGGCGACGATCTGGTGTCACCGCTTCAGGCCTCGGCGCTGACAGCGTTGCGGCGCGCCCTTTCTATTGCGCTCGCGGTGGGGGAGGCCTTCGCGGAGCGGACAGACCTCGCCGACCTCAAGCGCCAGAACCTCTCCGGCGGCGTGGCCGCGGCGCGCGCCGAGGAGTTTCGTGAGCTGATGACAGCCGAAGCGCTCGCTGTGCTTTTCGTCTTCGGGTCGGCGACGGCTTTCCTTCTTGCACCGCATGCCAGCGAGGCCACCGTGGATCTTGGCGATGTCGAAGAGGTTCTCACGGAAAACGCCCCCCTGGCGCTCCATGGCGCGCTCTGGGAGCTCGATCAGATGGTCGCCCTTCATGGCGGAGACGAGCCGCGAATGGTGGCCACCATTCTGGCCTATGCCGAGGCGCTGATGGCCAAGGTCTCCGCCCGGGCAGAAAGCGCAGGTCGCCTCGAGCCTTTCCGCGCCGCGGCGTGGCATGTCGAGGCAGACGATTTTGCGATCCGCGGCTTTGCGCCCGCCACGAAGGCCAAGGGCGCCAAGCTCGCCATGACCTTCAAGGAACCCCACGAGGTGGTGGGCAACCACATCGCCAAGTATCAGGCAATGAAGCTCGCCAAGATGCTGATGGCCTATGATTTCGAGCGCCGCCTCAACCCCTTTGCCGAGCTCGGCGGATTTATCTTCACCTTCATGGGGGACGGCGCGCCGGGGACGGGGAAGACCACGCTGATCCAGATGATGGCGGGCCTGATCAACGGCTACTGCGAGGTGGCGGGCTATCCCTTCCGCTACCAAAACCTGTCGACCGATAATATCGACAGCTACCAGGGCAAATCAGGCCAGAACGCGAAGGCCTTCATCAACAACGTGATTGACCCCGGGGTGATCGGCTTTGGCACGATCGACGATATCGACCAGCTCGCCGGCAAGCGCGGCGATAAGCAATCGAGCGCGGGCCAGCTCGAGATCACCGCGGTCCTGATGGAGAGTTTTGCAGGCGCCAACACGGTCGTGCGCGGCAACTGCACCTTCGGGATGTTCTCGAACTACCCCGAAAACGTGGACGACGCGCTCCGCCAAAGGGCCGGTGCACGCTTTCTCGTCGACGGGCCGCAGACGCGTGAGGACTACATCGACATCCTCGCGCTGCTCATGGGCAAGAACCATGCGATCCCGGTGGGGGAGCATGACCTGATGAGCGCGCAGGAAATCAAAAAGGCGGTGGCCGCCTCATTCGAGAGCCACAACCGCCCGCAAGAGGCCGGGCTTCTCGATGTCTTCGACCGCGTGCATGCCAAGGTGGGTGAGCTCGACACGCTGGCCAAGATGGGCACCTATTTGAAGGGCATCCAGGAGGCAGATGCGCGCTTTACCGGGCGAGCGATCAAGAACATCACCGACGCCGTGAAGGTCCGCGCGATGGATTTCGAGCTCCCCGATGAGTGGATGGAGGTTCCAGACCTCTTTCTCCGGAAGGACTACGCGACGAAAAAGGCGATGATCGAAGAGCTCCGCGTGCCCATCACGACCGACATGGTGATCCAGGAAATCAATCGCTATGCGGATTCGGAATTCCGGTACGCAGACAAGTCCGACGAGGTGGCGATCGAGAACATGGTGCGCGACTTCGGACGACAGGAAGAGGCCAAATCGCGGTATCTGGAGGGCAAGCGATGACGCACATGGCAGAGCACGGGACGAGAGGCGAAGACCGCCCATGATCCTTGCTGCAACCTTTCTGGTGCCTGCTGTCATCGCGGTCCTGACCGGGCTGCGTGGATATCGCGACAGGCCGCGCACCGCGGGAGAGTTTGCCATGGGCGCGCTCTGGACGTTTCTTTTCGGCGTGCTCTTCGTTTTCGCCTGGCACGTGGCGTGGCTGGGCGCTGTTTCAATCGCGGCGGGAGCCGCAAGCGGGCTCGTGGGCGGCGTGACGTTCAACACCGTCGTCTCGGCCGTGATCTGGTTTCCGTGCCTCATGATCTCCTACACGTTCAATGCACAGCGGGGGCTCCTGAATGACCGTTGAAGAGGCATCCGCCTATTCGCTCGCGCTCATCTTGCCGGGCGTCGTCCTCGTGGCACTGGCTTGGCTTGTTCCCACCTGGCTCGGCGCACGCCTGCCGGAGACAATGCTCGCGCTGGGCGCCAATCTTGCGGTGTCGGCGTTCGTTCTTTGGGTGGCTTGCTCCCTTGGGTTCGCGGTGAGCTATGCGCTGCAAGGTGTGCCCTTTGACGCCCTTGTGGCAGGTGCGGATCATTTTGCGGGGCTTGGGCGGCTCGCGGGCCTTTTCTGGGGGCCGATCGTCCTCCTCGCGCTTGCCATGCAGCCCCAGCATTGGAGGCCTGAGCTATGATGCGACTGATCGAAAAGGGCTTGATGTACGGCAATCTGGTGCCCGTCACCTCCACCGCGCTTGTCGCGCGCTACAATCGCGCCTTGAAGCACCTCACGGGGCAGGAGACCGCGCTGAGCGACTTCCATATCGACATATCGGGATACTCGCCCGAGATCGGGGCGGAGCTCGGAGATACCCAGTACCTCAACCACGCGGGGGTCAATCGGCAGTTCATCCTGCTGACGATTGACCAGAAACGCGCGCCGCTCCTTGAGGCGAAGTTTTCGACGTCGCGCGATATCCTGAAGCAGTTCTACACGGCCAATGAGGCAGAGCTTTTCGCGCTCACGGCCCGCGACGCGGTGGCCGGTGAGCTCATGAACTCCGTTTTCGATGTCAGCACGCCTGCGCGCCTCTTTGACATCCGCCGTGTCCGTGTTGAGGCCGACACAACGAGTGAGACAGTCGCCAAGGCCGCGGAGCTCGGCGGGCTCATCGATCGGTTCAAGACCGACGACGACGCTTGGTACGATGATGTGCTCATTGCCGATATGATCGGTCTCGCCAAGGAGACGGGGGATGTGGTGCGCAACCCCGTCAAGCTCGCCAAGATGGACTTTGAGCAGGACGATTTCTGGACCGCCCATTTTGGGGGGCTCTACGTCTTTCGCGGGGTGACGGCGCCCGCCGTGATCACGCCCGAGCCGATGAGCGATACGCCCATTGAGGCCATCCCGCGCGGCGCGACCGCAAAGCTTGCCGCGTGGCTGAATGAGAATGGCCTGACCGAGCCCATCGTGAAGTCCCGCGGCATCGATGCCGCCGCGATCCTGCGGCAAAAGATGGATTTCCTTCTGGTAAGTTTTGCAGCCGATCGCGGCGAGGATGTGAGCGACGTGGACCGCCGGACGCTCCGTGCCCTCGCCCGCCGCTACGGCGCGGAGCTACCAGAGGCCTATCACGGGCTCGCGGCCCTTCATCGCTGGGCCACCGATGGTGGTGCTTGGCCCAAGATTGCAAGCGATCATCCGGCCTATTTCTACGCCCTTCGTGCCGCTGACGTGCCGCAACGCGATCTGGTCAATCGGCTCCTGTCAGAGCTTGCACCGCTTGATGTGCGCCAGCTCTTCATCTGTCACAAGGAGCTCTTCTACCGCCGCTACGAGAGCTGGCCCGACACAAAGCGCGCCTTCGTGGCAGAGTATCTCGCGCGCGAGTATCAGGTGGACAAGGCTGGGGCTCGGGCGGCGCTCTTTGGACACGAACCGGCCATGGACCTTGAGCCTGAGCCAGATATGATACCGCGCGACATGATCGCCCGTGTGGGCCCCTGGGGCGCGGTCAGGAGGCGCTGATGGTAGTATTCCGGCTTTTCATCATCGTGATGGTGATCTCGACGATCCTCTACATCTCGATTTCCATCTACAGCCGTGCGGTTAGGCGCCAAAAGCTTGAACGCCAATGGCAGGCCGACCTCATGGTCGGCAACCGGGACGCCTGGCTGCGTCAGGAGCTTGCGAAATATGATCGTTCGCTCAGACGCCGACTGATCCTGCTGGTCTACGCGCTGCCGCTGGCGTTTCTCGCGTTCATCAGCATCATGCTCTACGTTCAGAACTTCATGTGAGGCCCCATGTATTACGTCCGCTGGACCTTTAGGATTGTCGTCCTCCTTATTGTCGGGAGCTTCCTTCACTACACGCTCCCAGACCGCGACATTGTTCGCGTCAATGGGACGGAGATCCTGAGGCAGGATTTCTCCGGTTTGAACCGGATTTTTTATGCGCAAGCCGACAGCGGCAACAACAATGCCGTCGTGAACCGGGACCTGCGCCTGATCAACACGCAACGTCCCAACGGGCGGTCCTACGTTTATCGCAACGAGGATACGGGATTTGGTTGGCCCCCTTACTTCAAGCTCGACAGCTCCAACTTGCAGGCGGATGCGCAGGCTGCGGCGCGTCAGGATGATCAGTGGTTTGTTGTGCGCCACTACGGCTGGCGCAACGAGTTTTTGACGATCTATCCGAACGCGATCTCAATCCGCCCGGTGGCGGGCCCAGATGTGCGGCTTATCCCCTATTTCAACATCGCGGTGATCCTGATCCTTTTTGCGACGTACTGGGCGATTGCCGTCCGCATTCGGCGCTTTCGCGAACGCCGCATAGATCCGCTCTTTGATGACGAGTAACGCGACTGCCGAGGGGGTGGGGGCGCCCCCCCCCCCCCCGCGGGGGCGGGGGGGGCCCAGCGGGGGGGGGGGGGGGGGGGGGAGGGGGTGAGGGGTGGGGG
>JBCBME010000067.1:0-9742 GCA_039822945.1 Pseudomonadota bacterium | reverse complement strand
CTCGGGCGAACGGGTGCCACGGTTGCGGCACCGCTCTTCATGATCGTGGGCTGGGGCGCGCTGGGCCTCGCTGCGCTTCTTGTGGCATGGGGCGCGCGCTTTACGCTCGATATCGGGCGCGAACGGGCGTTTGGGCGGCTGGTCTTTGCACCGATCGCCATCGCTGTCGTGTCGATCTACGCCGCTACGCTGAGCCCTCCGGCAGGCTGGAGCCACTCCTTTGGCATGGGCGGGCTTTTTGGCGACACGGTCTTGATGATGATCCTGCAGATCGTCCCGGGCTCCGCCGCTTTGGGTGCAAAACTCGTGTCGTTCCTCGCGGGTCTTTTGGTGCTGTCGTTTGCCGCCTTCGTGCTCGGCTTCACGTGGCCAGAGCTTTACCGGATGAGCCGCTGGATGCTTGTCGGGCTCGTCCTGCTCTATGCGATGGCGATGAAGGCGCTCGGCCGAGGTGCGCAGTTTGGTGCGGAAAAAAGCCGCCAGGCCGCGCTCCATTACCAAGCAAGCCGTGCCGCGCGCCGCGAGCACGAGGCCGCCGAGGAAGAGCTTTGGGCGCAACATGTCGAAGCCTCAGTTGCCCCGACGCGAGAGGCCGTCTCCGAGGCTGATGCCGCCGAGCGCATGCGCGTGGCTCACGTGATCCGCAGCCAGCTTTCCGGCGGTGAAGAGCCAGTTCCTGCGGCTGCGCCTGAGGTGCCGGTTGCAGAGGAAAAGCAGGGCGGTCTGCGTGCCTTTTTCCCGCCGCTCACGCGCCGGGATCCAGAAGAGGCCCCCGAAGCCGAACCGAGCGCCCTCGACACCGCGGATGACACAAGCCCGGAAGATCGCGTCCGCTCCAAGATCGCCCGCGCAATCCGCACGCGGAGCAAAGCGCCTGCGCTTATTGCGACCCCGGCACCTGCAGCGGCCGCAGAGCCTGAGCCAGTGGCGGCGCCGGCGAGCTTTCTGCGCTCCGAGCCCGTGCTCACGCGCAGTGCCCCTGAACCGACACCGGCAGTGCTGCCAGCGGCAGAGCCCGAGAGCCTGACGCCTGAGATGCCTATGGCCGACGAGTTTCGCTTGCCGCCGCTCGAGTTGTCTGCTCCGCTCGATGAAACGCTCGTCGACGAGGACGCATTTGACGAGGCTCTCATCGACGACGAACCTCAGCCCGCGCCTATGCCGATCCCGACGCCAGAGACAAAGCGCGTTGTGCAGCATCCGCCGAAAAAGCCTCAACGCCCCTCCCAGCGTGCCATGGCCGAGGCGCAGCCCGCGCTGTCCTTTGTCGAGGAGCGCCCTGATTACGAGCACCCGCCGCTCTCGCTCCTGATGAGCCCGGACCAGGTGGAGCGTCATCACCTCAGCGATGAAGCGCTCGAGGAAAACGCCCGGATGCTTGAAAACGTGCTCGACGACTACGGTGTCAAAGGCGAGATCGTCAGTGTCCGCCCCGGCCCCGTGGTGACGATGTATGAGCTTGAGCCTGCGCCGGGCCTCAAGGCCTCCCGCGTGATCGGCCTTGCTGATGACATTGCGCGTTCGATGTCTGCGCTCTCCGCGCGCGTCTCCACCGTCCCGGGACGGTCGGTCATCGGGATCGAATTGCCGAACGAAAAGCGTGAAATGGTGGCGCTGCGCGAGATCCTGTCGGGCCGCGATTTTGGCGATACAAACATGCGACTGCCGCTTGCTCTGGGTAAGGACATCGGTGGTGATCCCATCGTGGCCAACCTCGCCAAGATGCCCCACCTCCTCATCGCGGGAACCACGGGCTCCGGTAAGTCGGTTGCGATCAACACGATGATCCTGAGCCTCCTATACAAGCTCACGCCGGAGGAGTGCCGCCTCATCATGATCGACCCGAAGATGCTGGAACTCAGCGTCTATGACGGCATCCCGCACCTGCTCAGCCCAGTGGTCACTGACCCCAAGAAGGCCGTTGTCGCCCTGAAATGGGTCGTGGGCGAAATGGAGGATCGCTATCGCAAGATGTCCAAGATGGGCGTCCGAAACATCGAGGGGTACAATTCCCGCGTGGCCGACGCGCTATCGAAGGACGAGATGTTCACGCGCACGGTCCAGACAGGCTTTGACGACGAGACCGGTGAACCCGTCTGGGAAACCGAAGAGATTCAGCCTGAAAAGCTCCCCTACATCGTCGTCATCGTGGACGAGATGGCCGATCTCATGATGGTGGCCGGCAAGGAGATCGAGGCCTGCATCCAACGCCTCGCGCAGATGGCGCGCGCCTCGGGCATCCACCTGATCATGGCCACGCAACGCCCGTCCGTCGACGTTATCACTGGTACGATCAAGGCGAACTTCCCGACGCGGATTTCGTTCCAGGTGACGTCCAAGGTCGACAGCCGCACCATCCTCGGCGAGATGGGCGCAGAGCAGCTCCTTGGCATGGGTGACATGCTCTATATGGCGGGCGGCGCAAAGATCACGCGCGTCCACGGCCCCTTCTGTTCTGACGAGGAAGTCGAAGAGATCGTGACCTACCTCAAGGCTTATGGCCCGCCGGACTATGTGGGCGGTGTCTGCGACGGCCCCTCCGAGGAAAAAGAGAGCGACATCGATCTCGTGCTCGGCCTTGGCGGCAACACCGATGGCGAGGACGCGCTCTACGATCAGGCGGTGGCCATCGTCATCAAGGATCGCAAGTGCTCGACCTCCTACATCCAGCGCAAGCTCGCCATCGGTTACAACAAGGCCGCGCGCCTCGTGGAGCAGATGGAAGATGAAGGCGTTGTGAGCCCGGCCAACCACGTGGGCAAACGCGAAATCTTGGTGCCTGAACAGGGGTAACGCGACTGCTATCCCATAACACTCGGCATTTGCTCCGGGTGCCATTACATCTGTGGGGGCTTTCAAGGATGAGGTGCGCGATGACCCTGTTTCGGAGAACACTGGCTGCGGCGGCCGTCGCGCTCGCGGCGATGCCTCTGGCGGCTCAAGAGATCCCGCTTAACCAGATCAGCGCGTATCTCAACGGCCTTACAACGGCCACGGGTGCCTTCACGCAAGTCACTGAGACGGGTGAGGTGAGCACCGGTACGATCTACATCAAGCGGCCCGGACGCGTGCGTTTCGAGTACAACCCGCCCGAGAAGGCCATGGTCATCGCAGCAGGTGGTCAGCTGGCGATCTTTGATCCGAGATCGGATGAGCCGACACGCTATCCGCTAAACCAAACGCCGCTGTCGATCATTCTGGCGCGCGACGTCGATCTCTCTCGCGCGAATATGGTCACGGGCGTCAAAAGCGACGGTCAATCCACGACCGTGCGGGCGCAGGATCCAGACAATCCGGAATACGGCTCCATCGATCTCGTCTTCACGGACAATCCGATCCAGCTCCGGCAATGGGTGGTGAACGACGGAAATGGCAGCAGCACCACCGTCATTCTGGGTGAGTTGGAGACAGGCGGGAGGGTGCGCGAGCGGCTCTTCAATATCGTCGCCGAGGCGCGCATCTGGTCTCCCTAATCGCTGGCGCTCAGATCTTCCGGCACCGTTGCAATTGGCTGTGATACATCACCGAGCGATCGCCCACCTCGCGCGCCACACGCATGAGCCAGGGCTTCCCCCGGTAGGTCCCCCGGCGATAGCCCGTGCGGCCATCGTGATAGGCAAGATACTGGTTGGTGGCATCGGTCAGCGGGATGCCGAGCTCCTTGTTGCTCTTTGACATGTACCAGCCCATGAAATCGGTCGCATGGCGGATGTTATCGCGTCGAGACCGGCGCCCGCCTTCTTCGGCCTGGTATTCCTGCCAAGTTCCATCCAGGGCCTGCGAATAGCCAAAGGCGCTGGACTGCCGGCCGATGGGAATAACGCCAAGGCGATACCGGAAGGGCGTGCGCGCATTCGAGACGAATTTCGATTCCTGATAGATCGTCGCCATCTGAACGGCGACCGGCACGCCCCATTTTCGCTCAGCTGCTTTGAACGCACGCAGATAGCCGGAGCGCTCATTCACGATCGAACACGCGTTATCGAGATTGCGGGGCGCCTTTCCAGAGCCGCCGCCAGCGCAACTTGCCAGCAACGTCAAAAGAATCAGGGCGCGGAGAGTTCTGCTCATCTGCCTCACTCGCTTATGTTTTTTCAGAACTTTAGCCGAAAACGAGCCCTGTGGGAATCACGATTTCCGGCGGTCACAGCACGACGGCGAGGATGAGCGGAAGCGTGATGACCGAAAGCGCGGTGGTGAGGACGACAAGCCCCGCCACCGGCTCCGCATCCGCGCCGTACTTCTCTGCGATTAGATAGCTTGTGACAGCTGCGGGGGCCGCGAACTGCAGGATCAGGATGCCAAACGCTACCTTCGGCAGATCGAATGCAAGCCCGATGGCGGTCGCCACGCCGGCACAAAGCGCGATCTTTACAACCGCCATGATGGCAGATCGGCTGATGTTGCTGGGGCTGATCCTGGCGATCGCCACCCCGAGCGTGATCAGCATCAACGGGATGCCGAGTTGCCCGATCAGGCGGAGCGTATTGGTTACCACATCCGGCGTCTGCCAGCCTTGCCAGAGAAAGAGCGCCCCGAGGAGCGTTGCACCCACCATGGGCTCCTTGATCAGGTTGAGCGGGTTCGACGTCCGCGTCACGAGCCAAAGTCCAAACGTGAACGCGTAGACGGTTGAGACCGCAAACACCGCCACCGCAAAGCCAAGGCCCTCATCGCCAAAGGCAAAGAATGCCAGAGGCAGGCCGATATTGCCCGTGTTCGACATTACCAGCGGTGCATGCCACGTCCGCGAGTTGAGCCCCGCGAACCACACGATCATCCCAACAGCGACCGTCAGTGCAGCATAGGTTGCGACGCTCGCAAGCACGATGCGGGAGAGCGCGGACGGATCAATCTCGGTTTCCATCAGCGCCACAAAAATGAGCGCGGGAATCCCAAGCGTCATCGCAAGCCGTGTGACGAATTCCACCCGGTATTCCAGTCCGAGCTTTACCCACACAAACCCAATGCCTGCCAAAGCAAAGACAGGCGCCACAATTTCGAGCACTGTCAGGGTGAGGTTCACACAGTGTTTCCTTTCACTTTTGAGGAGAATCGACGACACAAGGCGGGTCGGAAAAGGGTCTGTTATGTTTAAAGTGCGCGCGAAGTATCACCTGGGCCAAGTCGTGCGTCACCGCAAGCACCCCTTCCGTGGCGTGATTTTTGACGTCGACGCGGAATTCGCCAACACCGAAGAATGGTATGAGGCGATCCCGGAGGAGGCGCGCCCTTCGAAAGAGCAGCCCTTCTATCACCTGCTCGCAGAGAACGATCAGAGCTACTACGTGGCGTATGTCTCTGAGCAAAATCTCGTCGCGGACTATTCGGGCCAGCCGGTCGATCATCCTGATATTCCAGATCTTTTTGGCCCCTTCGAGGATGGCGGCTACCCGCTGCAGTTCCAGCTCAACTAAATTGCGTGGCGCTCCAGGGCGCAGCGTGGCAGTCTCAGTAGCCGAGCGCGCACCCATCCTTGCGAGGGTCTGACGCCCCGGTCAAAAGCCCACTCTCTCCGAGCTCGATCGCTTGCGCTCCCCCGATGGGCGTCGCGGGGATGTCGACCTTGTGTCCCATATCGCTGAGCTCCTGGCGGACGTCGTCCGAGTAACCTCGCTCCACCTTCAATGTGCCCGCATCTGAGAACGCCCGGGGCGCATCGATGGCAGATTGGGCGTCGAGGCCGAAATCGACGAGGTTTGAGACGAACCGCGCGTGGCCATTGGGTTGGTAGGCTCCGCCCATCACACCAAAGGGCATCGTGGTGCGCCCGTTCTTGCGCAGCATCCCGGGGATGATCGTGTGCATGGGGCGTTTTCCCGGACCGAGCTCATTGGGGTGCCCTGGCTCCAGCGTAAAGCCCGCGCCCCGGTTCTGGAAAAGGATGCCAAACTTGTCGGATGCGATGCCTGCGCCAAAGCTGTGAAAGATCGAATAGATGAGCGAGACTGCCATCCCGTCCTTGTCGACGGTGGTGATATAGATGGTGTCCTTGTGGACGGCCTCTGAGAGCTTCGCCGGGCTTGCCATCGCTTTAGCAGGGTCGATCAGCGCGGCCAGCCTCTTTGCGGTATCCAAGGAGAGCATGTGTTCGAGGCGCGCGGTATGGTCGGGGTCCGCCAGCAGCCTGTTGCGCGCATCATAGGCCAGTTTGGCGGATTCAGCCTCGATATGCGCGCGTTCTGCGCCCCAAGGCTCCATGCCGGCCACGTCGAATTCCTTGAGCATGTTGAGCATCAGGATCGCGGTTGCACCCTGTCCATTGGGCGGATGCTCCACGAGCTCGAGCTCGCCATACGTGCCAGAGATGGGGGTCGTATAGTCGGGAGCATTATTGGCGAAATCGTCCAGGCTGTGCGTTCCGCCAAGGGCGCGAAGGCTTGCCACCATGTCTTCGGCGATCTCACCCTCATAGAAGGTTTCGCGCCCATCTGCGGCCACGCGGCGCAAAACCTCTGCCTGTCGCGGGGCCTTGAACATCTGGCCGGTGGCAAACGGCTTTCCCGCATTCGAGAACTCATCCATCGCCGAGCTGTGGAGATTGCCGAGGGCTTCGTCCCAGTCGAAGGCCACGCGCGGTGCAACGGGAATGCCCGCTTCGGCATAGTGGATCGCCGGGGCGAGGATCGTGGCGAGCCCAATCTTGCCGTGATCTGCGGAGAGGCGGCAGATGGCGTCGATCGCGCCAGGTACCGTGACGGCCGCTGCATCATAGAGCGGCACGCTGGCGTGCCCCGCGACGCGAAGCGCCTCGGCAGAGGCCGCCATCGGCGCCCGGCCTGATCCGTTCATGGCGATAATGTCAGCTTCCGGTGACGGTGCAATCAGCGCGAAGAGATCGCCACCGATGCCTGTCATTTGCGGTTCGCAGAAGCCCAACAGCACAGCCCCGGCGAGCGCTGCGTCCATCGCGTTTCCGCCCGACTCAAGTATCTGAACCGAGACCTTCGCGGCCAAGGGATGCGAGGTCGCGCACATCCCGTTCTTTGCAAAGACCGCGGATCGGCCGGGCTGATGAAAATCGCGCATATTACTTAGTTCTCCGCGGTCATGAGGTGTCCGTGGAGGTTAGGCCGCGACGCGGGAGTTGCAATGCGCGGACAGGCGGAGACGACCCTGCGCCACCGCTCATTCGACGCAGGCCGTGGGCACGGACTTAGATTTTAGGGGTAGGAACCTCGACGCCGCGTACTGGGTGGGGGCTATGAAACGCGACGCCGAGGTGAAGCTCGTTAGCAGCTACAAGACCGTTGATGGTGCCAGATGCAGACCTTCGCGCGGTAGGAGTGTGGCGCCAATGTGGCCTTCGCAAGCAGGTTGGAAACACTCTGTTACGGGGCGCCTCACTCGTGAACGCAGCCTTGTGTGGAGATGCAAAAGCGCCGGTCCTGCCCGGGCGGGCCGCGCAGGGGCAAGGTCGCTGATAAAGCGCGAAGAGGCGGTTACGCCTCTTCCATGCCCAGTGTCATGCGGAAAGAGAGGAAGTTTGTGTCGCCGCGGCGCTCATAGACGAGGTCTTTTGCGAGCTCGCCGATAAGAAACCAGCCAAAGCCGCCCTCGGGGAGATCGTCGACTTCGACATCGAGATTATGGGGCATACCAAGCGGTGTCTGACCACCGGGCATGGGCTTGCCGTAATCCTGCAGCTCGATGGCGATGCCGCCCGTCTGGTAGCTCAGGTCGAGCTGGATCCGGCCGTCCCCTTTTTCCTCATAGGCGTGCTCCGCAACGTTGTTGAGCACCTCGGCAAGGACAAGCTCCACCGTCCCGCGCTCCTCGGGCAGGTAGTCGCGCCCTTCCATGTCGGCCATGAGCGTTTTGAGAGAGTTTCGCACCTCGAACGTGTCTGAAAGGCAGCGAACGTGGATTGCGTGCTCTAGCGATTCGACTTCGATCATGATGCGCCTCAGGATGCCAATGCGGGGACCGCGGTGTTCACGTCCGTATGGACCGTGAAGATCGTGTCCATGCGTGTCAGCTTGAAGACCTTGGCCACGACCGGGGTCAGCCCGGCAAGCTCCAGCACATGTGACCCGTTCAAGAGCTTTTTGGCGGCCACGACCGCGCCCAAGCCCGAGCTGTCGATAAAGCTGACTTCAGACAAATCGAGTACGACGCGTTCCGGGCCGCCATCGGTTTGGGCGCGCATGGCGTCTTTGAATTGAATTGCGACAGCGGCATCGATGCGATGATCGATCACCTTAACGATGCGGGTGTCCCCGACGTCGGTTTTGCTCAACTCCATGAATGTGCCCTTCCTGTCCGAACGGGGAGAGGCTACGCAACAAGAGTTACCAAAGGGTTTGGATCAGGCTGGGAGACGACGATGCGGGACGTTTTCATTTCAGGCGCGGCACGGACAGCCATGGGGGGCATGCAGGGAACGCTGAGCGCGGCAAGTGCCGCAGACCTCGGCGGCGCGGCGATCGCGGCGGCCAGGGGTTCTGGGCCGATCGACGAGGTCATCATGGGATGCGTTCTGCCAGCCGGACAGGGCCAGGCGCCCGCTCGGCAGGCCGCCTTTCTGGGCGGTCTCGGTGAACATGTCCCCGCCACGACCATCAACAAGATGTGCGGCTCTGGGATGAAAGCCGCGATGCTGGCCCATGATCAGATCGCCCTCGGGCATGCCGATGCCGTCATTGCGGGCGGCATGGAGAGCATGACAAACGCCCCCTACCTGCTGCCCAAGATGCGCGGCGGCGCGCGCCTCGGACACGGCGCAGTGATCGATTCGATGTTTCTCGACGGGCTGGAGGATGCCTATGACAAAGGCCGCTTGATGGGCACCTTTGCCGAAGACTGTGCCGAGACGTACCAATTCACGCGCGAAGCGCAGGATGCGTTTGCGCTCACATCGCTCTCCCGTGCGGTCGCTGCCCAAGAGGAGGGCTTGTTTGATCGAGAGATCACGTCCGTGAGCCTCAAGACCAGAAATGGTGAGACCACAATCAGCCTGGATGAACAGCCCGGCAACGCGCGGCCTGAAAAGATCCCGCATCTCAAACCCGCCTTTCGCGAAGGCGGCAGCGTGACGGCCGCCAATTCGTCGAGCATCTCGGATGGGGCCGCAGCGCTCCTTCTGACGACTGAGACGGGGGATGCCCGTGCCCGGATCGTCGGCCATGCCTCCCATGCCCAGGCGCCCGGCCTCTTTACCACGGCGCCTGTGCCCGCGGCTCAGAAGCTGCTGCAGAGCATCGGATGGAGTGTCTCCGACGTCGACCTCTGGGAGGTCAACGAAGCCTTCGCCGTCGTGCCCATGGCCTTCATGGCCGAGATGGGCATCAGCCATGACATTGTGAACGTACGCGGCGGTGCCTGCGCTCTTGGTCACCCTATCGGAGCATCCGGTGCGCGCATCCTCGTGACACTCCTCCATGCGCTCGAGGCGAAGGGGCTGAAGCGTGGCGTGGCCGCAATCTGCATCGGCGGTGGCGAAGGCACCGCGCTCGCAATCGAGCTCGTTTGAGGTCTTGCCCATTGGACTATCCAGCTCTCGCCAACCGAATAGCGGCCCTAACCGAGGGGGAAACCGATGCGATCGCCCTCATGGCGACGGTAGCGTGCGAGGTTAACCAGAGCGACACGCGCTTTGACTGGACGGGGTTCTACCGCGTCGTGGCCCCAGAGCTTTTGAAGATTGGCCCGTACCAAGGCGGTCATGGCTGCCTCGTGATTCCCTTTTCGCGCGGTGTTTGCGGTGCTGCTTGCACAGGCAATGTGGCCGGGAAAGGCCTCC
>JBCBME010000066.1:0-9743 GCA_039822945.1 Pseudomonadota bacterium | reverse complement strand
GACTGCTCACCAGGTGTAGCCAGCTCTCCTCAGGCAGCGTGGTGCCCTGCCCACGCGCGGCCCTTTGACCGTGTGAAAACGGCGGTAGCATTGCTGCGGGAGATGCGCGTAGGCGCGGTAGTTCCGCTGGAGGCACTGGTTGCCCAGCACCTGGCGCGTCTCGCGATGCGACACCTGATGCGTCAGGAAGCAGTAACGCGGCAGGTAGCGCACCTCAGGCCGGTGCGGCAGGACGGAACGAGCCGTGTCCGGAAACTTGTAGTGCGGCGTCCGAGTCGGCTTTTTCGTCACGACCTGCGGTTGGGATGGGGTGCGATTGTCCCGGATGCCCTCGGAGATCCCGTAGATCACGAGCGCTCCAAGAACGAGCTTTGCGATATCGTCTGCATCTGCCGCGCGCGTCTGGGTCGGGGCCAGCGATGTCACCGCGAGCACACCCGAGAACGCGAGGGCAGCAATTTGTCTGAACATGTCGTCACTCCTTCTGGTCAGCGGGCTGAGCGCCCGGGGATGGGGAGAGACTGAGGCGGCACATCGCGGCCACACAATAACGCGGCCCTGTTATTGGATAGCGGTCCCGCGCCCGAGCACGGGATATTGAATAACGCGCAGGCCCGGCGCAGGTTGGGGCCATGAAACGTCTTCTCTTCACATGTGTACTCTGCGTCGCAGGCGCTGCCGCCCAGGCGGCTTGCTACGCCGACTACAAGGCCAAGCAGGACGACCCGCTCAGGCTGCACTATGGTGTGGCTGAAATCAGCGGGGCCTGCACGGCCGCCAATGCGCGCGTGGAGCTCTCACCGCGCGTCGCCGCTGGTGGATGGGAGCTCCTCAATATCGTCTCGGTCTTTGACGAAAGCGGCCTCAACGAGAGGAGGGAAAGTGCAGGATCATACTTCCTCCGCTTCTGAGGCGAGGCTCGCCGGGGGGCGCGTGGTCCTGCTTGGCATCCTCGCGATCGTGGCAATCCTCGTCATCGCGGGTGCGGCGCTGCTCCTGACACTCCCCGATGCGAATGCGTTTAACGCGCGCGTCGAGCAGCTCTTTATCGAGAACGACGATTTGACCGGCGCGGCTGAGATCCGACTGCTGGAGATCCTTGCCCAGTCCGGCACCGCCTTCTCAGATGTTCTGGCAAGCTACCGCCTCGTCATTTTCGTGCTGCTCGTCCTTGCGACAGCGCTGTTGGTGGCGACGCTGGTTTTTCTCGTGGCCCTGGTGGGCATGAACCGCCGCATGGGGGAGATTGAGCGTGCGGGCATCCAGGTGAGCTCGCTTCTCATCAGCCGCGATGAAAACGTCGTCTACCTCAACAATATGGAGTTCAAGCTGACGCCTGCAGCGATTGAGACGCTGAGCGTCCTGGCCGAGGCACGAATGGATGGCGATGTGTTGTCCGGGGCCGAGCTCGAGGCCGTCATCTCAGGACGCAGCGCAACGGATTGCGAGGAAGCGGCCGGCGCCACGCGCATCAAGCGGCTCAGAGACGCGCTTGGCAATCAGATGGTGAGCGAGCTTCTCGTCAAAAACATCGCGCGACGCGGCTACATGCTCTCGATCGACAAAGACGTCATCAAGATGGTCTAAGGCACCTCGGCCCCGCGCGCCCGTCAAGAACGGGCGGCGGAAGATCAGACAAGCCCTAGTGGTGCGGCACCATCCGGCAGTGCTGGCCGTGCGCATTGCACTTCAGGATCACTGGCTGCCGCTCAGGCACACCAGCCATCTGACGGCTGCTGAGGACAGGGGTCCCCTGACCGCTCAGCGCGTAGGCCGTGTTGACCGAGGTTGCATCGCGATCGCGATTTCCGCCCGCGAAAAGAGCGCCGACAGTAAGGAGCGTAACCCCGACACCCACGGCAACGGGATCAGCGGCGCGCGCCGGGCTGGTCGCTGACAGCGAAAGGACGAGCGCACCGATAGCTGCGCCAGTAATGGCTTTGGTCTTCATGTCTTTCCCCCTAGATGGCCCAAATGGTCCGCGAATCCCGCCACACACACCCGGAACCCTATCAGTTAAAAGTCTAAGAAAACTTTAAGGAGTCGAGTCTTAGGGTTGGGAAACCGCGTTTCCTGCTGGGCAACAGTGCACCGGTCCCGCGCCCTCGGGCACATTTGCGTGTGGGCTCTTCCCCCTGCCCGCGCGCTTGGCTAGCAGACTGCAACTGACCTTGGACGCGGCCCATGCACTCGATCCCATTTACCCGTGACGTTGTTCTGATTGGCGGGGGCCATACGCACGCGCTCGTTCTGAAATCATGGGCGATGAAGCCTCTACCGGGTGCGCGTCTCACAGTGATCAATCCAGGCCCCACGGCCCCCTATTCTGGAATGCTGCCCGGCTTTATTGCGGGCCATTTCCGGCGCGATGAGCTCGACATTGACCTCGTGCGCCTTGTGCGCCGCGCGGGCGGGCGCCTTGTCATGGCCAAGGCGACAGGGATCGATCGGGACGCGGGATTGATCGAGGTGGAGGGGAGACCGAGCGTCGGGTACGACTATGCCTCCCTCGATGTGGGCATTACGAGCACGCTCACCACGCTAACGGGGTTCGAGGCGCACGGCCTGCCCGCCAAACCGCTCGGCGCCTTTGCCACGGCATGGGATGCCTACCTCGCACGGTCGGGGCCTGCCCGAATTGCCGTGATTGGTGCAGGCGTTGCGGGGGCAGAGGTGTCGATGGCGATGGCCTTCGCGCTCGAAAAAGCTGGGCGTCAGGCCGAGATCACGCTCATCGATCAGGGTCCGGCGCTGGCGGCGCTCGGCCCAGGGGCGCGCCGCAAGATGCTGACCGAGATTGCAGCCCACAACGTGAAACTCCGCGAGAACGTGCGCCCCGCTCGTGTCGAGGCAGACCGTCTCATGCTCGACACCGGTGAGGAAATCGCCTCCGACCTCACCGTAGGCGCAGCAGGGTCGAACCCTTACCCTTGGCTGGCAGAAACCGGCCTCACCGACGATGCAGGGTTCGTGTCTGTGGACCGTTTCCTGCGCAGCAGCGACCCGCGGATCTTCGCTGTGGGTGATTGCGCGGAAATGGTTGCGACGCCGCGACCGAAAGCCGGTGTGTATGCCGTTCGGCAGGCACCCTACCTCTTCAACAATCTAAGGCACGCCCTGTCTCGGGCAGGGTCGCTTAAGGCCTATCCGGCGCAAAAGGACTATCTGCGTTTGATCTCGACAGGTCGAAAGTCTGCCGTCGGCGACAAATGGGGATTGAGCGCGGAAGGACCATGGCTCTGGGATCTGAAAGACCGGATCGACGTCAAGTTCATGGCAAAGCTCAACGGGCGCATGGCTCCTATGAAGCCTGCGCGTCCCTGGCCGCGCGCCCAAGGCGGGGCCGAGATGCCCGCGATGATGTGCGCGGGGTGCGGTTCAAAGGTGGGACGCGGCGCGCTGGAACGCAGCCTTGGAACCCTCGGTGATGACGCGGCAGTCCTGCGCGATGACCAGATTGCGAGCACCGACCACCTGCGCGCTTTCATTGATGATCCCGTCACGATGACCCGCATCGCCGCCATCCATGCGCTGGGAGACATCTGGTCGATGGGGGCCGTGCCGGAAGCGGCGCTCGCCTCTCTCATCTTGCCACGTCAGTCGGAGGCGCTTGCAGAGCGAGCCGTGTCGGAGATCATGGCCACTGCACAGGCGACATTCGAAGAGTTCGGTGCAAAAGTCATCGGGGGCCACACGAGCCAAGGCAGCGAGCTCACCATCGGCTTCACCGTCACCGGACGGACAGATGCCCCGCTCCGGCAGAGCGGTGCACAAGCGGGCGACGCTCTCATCCTCACGAAGCCTATCGGCTCCGGAACCGTCATGGCCGGCGCAATGCAGGACCTCGCACGGGGCCACGACATCGTCGCCGCACTGACCATGATGCAAGCCCCGTCTGACCGCGCCGCCGAGATCCTGCGCGCGGCCAGCGCCCGGGCCATGACAGATGTCACAGGCTTCGGCCTTAGGGGTCATATCGACTCGATTTGCGCGGCGTCAGGCGTAGCTTTCGCCCTCGATATGGATCAAGTCCCGCTCCTCCCCGGTGCGCTCGAGCTCGCAGAGGCCGGCATCCGCTCCAGCCTGTTTGAAGGAAACGGTGGAAGCAGCGACATGTCGGCGCGAGAGGCCTTGGCCTATGATCCTCAGACGGCGGGTGGGTTGCTGGCCGCCCTTCCGGGCGAGGCCGAGCCAGTGCTCGATCAGCTTGCCTCTGCCGGGATCGAAGCGGCTTTCCTCGGGCGCTTTTCATAGCTGCGCATCAGAGCCGCGATTTCCCTCGCGGCCGTGGCCAGCTCACCTTCTGAGAACCCCATAAGGGTGACGTAATGCTCAGGTGCACGATGCGCCTTGCGTGAGCGGCGATAGGCCGGGTCGTAGTGATCCTCAGCAAGGCTTTTGCAAAGACCGACCATATCGCCCGAGGCACGCAGCGATGACCAGTGGTCCAGCATCGCCTGCCCGCGCACCCGCCGGAGCGGCGAAAGCTTGTCCTTGAGCGCATCGGCGTCTGCCAAGACCTCCGCATAGGCCCTGGCCAAGTAAGCTGCGCGTGCCTCGAGCGGCGCTCCGATTTCAATAACCGGGGCTTCCTTCATCAGTTGCCACAGCGAAGGCGGTAGCGTGACCTTGCCGATCGTGCTGCTCTCAGATTCCAACAGAACAGGGCGCGCCGGATCGCAATGGAGCAACGCAAAGGCGAGCTCCGTTTCAAACGCCTTTTGCGGGGGTTGCGGCTCGCTCCAAGCACCCAAAAGTGACCCGCGATGCCGGGCAAGGCCTTCGAGATCGATGATCTGCACACCTTGAGCCGCGATGAGCGGGAGGAGTTCAGTCTTCGCGGTTCCCGTATAGCCACCGATCTTGACGATACGGTGGGGCAGCGGCGTGTCGTAAAGCGCTGCGGAAACGAGCCTCCGAAAGCTTTGGTAGCCGCCTTCGATGACCTCAGCACGCCAGCCGATCTCGCGCAGCATCCACGTGAAAGCACCAGACCGCTGCCCGCCCCTCCAGCAGTAAACGAGGGGCTTCCAAGCACCGTCCTCGCCCGAAAGCTCAGTCTCGATGTGGCGGGCCGCGTTGCGAAAGACCTTCGCCGCGCCGATCTTTCGCGCATGAAAGGGGCTGACCTGTTTGTAGATTGTGCCGACTTCAGCGCGTTCGACATCATCGAGCACGGGAAGGTTGATCGCGCCGGGCACGTGGTCCTCGGCGAACTCGGACGGAGACCGCACATCGATGATCGAAGCGACATCGAGCGCGGATAACTGGGCAAGGCTAGTTATTTTGACCATGGAGCGAGGATAGCCCCGCTGCAGCCCGTGTAAACTCAGGCGGTGGCGCGCGCAGCTTCGCCAAGCGCGACCCCGGGCACGAGCTCTGCCCCGGGAAGCCGGCGCGCCTCCAGCGCAGGATCCAAGCCGGTCAGATGCACAATGCGCGCACCATTAGACGCCTCGGCCAACATGGCCTGGTAAGGTGGAAGCGTTGTGACCCCGGGCGTGAAACCCACGAAAACCCGCTCCGCATCGCGGCGCGCGAGTTCGAGCGCGTCTTCTCCTGCACCGTCAAAATAGATGACATCCACTTCTTGAAGACGCTGAACAGCGCGCAGGGTCATGAGGTCACGCGGGCAGGCGCCGATGATCGCGATGCTGCCATCGCTGTGTTCAGGTGCCCCGCCGGACCGGATGGCCTCCTTGATCTTCCGTGCAGCTTCCGTCTCCGCACCTTGTGCCCAAAGCGCGCCGGGGGTGCCGCCAAAAACCCAACGCCAAAACGCGCGACGACCGGCACGGGGCACGTTTTGTGCTACCGCGTCTCGCAGGCGCCCGGAGAGCGCGGCGAGCCCGCCCAGCGTTTGCGGCAGATCCTCTTCGATCTTGGTCTTGATCTGGCGGGCCAAAACGGGGGCTGTGCCCTCGGTCCCGATGGCGATGACTACAGGGTCACGGTCCACAATCGCGGGCGTTGTGATGTCGCAAAGCGCGGGCTGGTCGACGACGTTCACTGGGCATCGGTGCTGGGCGACGGCCTGAAGCGCGGCGTCGACGCCCACGCAGCCCGTGGCAATGAAGGCCATAGCAGCCTCATCGAAGAGCGCGCCGGTAATGGGCCCGGTCACATGGACCGCGCGCCGCTTCGAGACCAGCGCTTCGAGTTCGGCGTCAAGCTCAGGGGCTGCGATCACGATCTCAGCGTCGGTCTTCAGTACGAGACGCGCCTTTTGCGCGGCCTGCTCTCCACCGCCGACGATCACGACGCGGCGACCAGTTGTTTTGATGAACATCGGGAAGGCGTGCATCAGGTTACTCCGCGGCTTGTGGGCGTGCCATTTCGGCGAGTAGCGTGGCGATTTCAGAGCGGCAGGAGCCGCAATTCGTGCCCGCGCGCAGACTGGCGCCAACCTCGTCCACGGTGGTGAGCTTTTGCGCATCGATCGCGCGCGCGATGGTGTTGATCCCCACGCTAAAGCACGAGCACACGGTGGCACCTGGGTCCGGTACATCAGCGGGCGCGCGGCCGCTCAGGATACCCTTTGCCACCTGCCCCGGCTGTGTGGCGAGGTAGTCACGCATGACCGCGACGGGCATGGGCGCGACAAAGATCGCGGCCTGCAGGACGCCATCAAGGTGATATGCAAGGCGCGTGAGCTCACGCGCTGGGTCCGAAAACGAGGCCAAGCGCGCATCGGGCAGATCAAACATCTCCCGCGCCGCGGCATCCCAGTCCTCCGGAGCACTTGCACCGGCAAGCTCCATGCGAAAGCCTGCCTCCGTCGGCACCCGAGCCCAGTATTCCGATGTGGGCGTGGGCCGCGTGGCGCTGACAGCAAACGCGTACCAGGCGGCATCGTACTTTTCGACGGCCACAACGGATGCCTTGCTCTCAGGCTGGCCGGACACTGGATCGACCATGCCCGCCACGAGGGCATCGATGCGCCCCGACGGGGCCGTTTCACCCGTCCAGTGCATCGGGGCAAAGACCTGCCCGGGGGAGACATCACCGTTGATCCGCACGCGGAGGATGGCCGAACCGTGAGGGCTTTTGACCTCCACGAGATCTGCTGGAGCGATGGATTTCTGAGCCGCGTCCTCCGGATGCATGTCCAGATATGGCTCGGCGAGATGCGCGCTCAGCCGCGGTGAAAGCCCCGTTCGTGTCATGGTGTGCCACTGATCGCGCACACGGCCCGTGTTGAACCGGAACGGAAAACGGGGAGCGCGCTTTGCAGCCGGTGGCGACCAGGCTACGGGGATGAGCTTTGCCTTGCCGTCGGCATGGAAAAACCCGCCATCTGCAAAGAAACGCCCGCCCTTGCGGTTGGCTGTGACTGGCCAGCGCGTCGGGGGCAGGTCGTCGTACTCAGCGTCCGAAAGGTCAGCGAGCCCGGAGATATCGAAATCACGCCCCAGGGCCCCGGCCATCCCGGAGAGGGCGGCATGCTCCCGAAAGAGGTCTGCCTCGTTGCGATAATCAAACGCCTCGGCCCACCCCATGCGCTTGGCAACCTCGGCAATGATTTCCCAGTCGGGCTTTGAAGACCCATAGGCCGGTAGTGCGGCGCGCTGGCGACTGATAATTCTATCCGAATTCGTCACGGTACCGCTTTTTTCCGACCATCCCGCAGCGGGAAGAAGCACATCGGCGAGCCGCGCTGTATCTGTCTCTCCAGTGATGTCACTCACAGCAACGAAATCGCAGCCTGCGATCGCATCACGCACGGCATCAGCCTCCGGCATGCTGACAGCCGGGTTTGTGTGGATGATCCAGAGCGCCTTGATGCGCCCATCTGCCACGGCACGGAACATGTCCACCGCCTTGAGCCCCGGAGATGTGGGAACGCGCGGGGACTGCCAAAAGCCCTGCACCGCGTCGCGGTGTTCGGCGTTCTCAATGTCGAGGTGGGCAGCGAGCATGTTCGCAAGCCCGCCAACCTCGCGCCCGCCCATAGCATTGGGCTGACCTGTCACCGAGAGAGGCCCCATCCCCGGGCGCCCGATACGTCCGGTGGCGAGATGACAATTCAGAATAGAGTTCACCTTGTTGGCGCCGGACGTGGACTGGTTCACGCCTTGGCTAAAGACCGTGACGACCTTCTCCGTCCCGATCCAGAGATCGCAAAATGCCTCTACGTCCTCAGAGCTCAAGCCGGTGACGCTCACCTCATCCCCCTGCGCAGCCGCAAGAGCCGCCTCGAGCCCCGCCGTGTGCTGCTGATAGGCTTCATCGACAGCGTCATCCGCTGCGATCCGCGCAAGCAGCCTGTTAAAGAGAGCGACATCGGAACCGATGTCGAGCTTGAGGTGCATATCCGCGCCATCGCAGCTCGCTGTCCGGCGCGGGTCGATGACGACGAGCTTTGTGCCGCGCTCTCGCTTTGCCTTGAGAACCCGCTGATGCAGGATCGGGTGACACCAAGCGAGGTTTGAACCGACGAGAACAACGAGGTCCGCCTCGTCCAAATCCTCGTAGGTTCCCGGCACGGTGTCCGTGCCAAACGCGCGCTTATGACCCGCCACCGTGGAGGCCATGCAGAGCCGGGAATTCGTGTCGATGTTGGCAGTCCCAATGAAGCCCTTAATGAGCTTATTGGCGATGTAGTAATCTTCGGTCAGTAGCTGCCCGGACACGTAAAACGCGCAGGCATCCGGGCCGTGCTCTTCCATAGCAGACCGAAATTTGTCGGCTACAGTTTGAAGTGCGTCGTTCCAAGTTGCTTTTTTCCCGGCGATCAATGGATGCGGGAGGCGATACTCCGTGCCGACAGTGTCGCCGAGGGCTGAGCCCTTTGAGCAGAGCTTCCCGAAATTCGCAGGATGTGCCTCATCACCTGAGACAAGCAGGCCCGTCTCTGTGGGTGTCAGGCGAACGCCGCAACCGACACCGCAATAGGCGCAAGTTGACCGAATGGAGGGAAAGCCCCCGTCCATCATGCCGCCAAGGAGCAGCGCGGAAGATCCGCCGCATCGACCGGCCCAAAGATGAGCGTCTCCCGCTGTGCAGCAATACTCTCGCCCGACTGGATGAGGTCGAAGTAGGTGCTGCCTTCCGAGGTATCGCCATACATCACAGCGCCAATAAGACGGTCGTCTTCAATGATGAGACGACGATAGCTTGCCGTGTCGCGGGAATAGATGCTCTCGCGCGACGGGCCCTCCGCAAAGTCACCTGCGGAGAAAAGATCGCATCCCGTGACCTTGAGCTTGGTGGCGAGGCTCTTTTGCGCAAAACGCGTTTCACGACCGTTGAGCGCATCCGCCAGAACGCGTGCCTGGTCGTAGAGCGGTGCCACAAGACCAAACAGCGCCCCGTCATGTTCCGTGCACTCACCGAGCGCAAAAACATCGCTGTCGGACGTCCGCATCTGATCATCCACGACGATGCCCTTGGCGACCTGAAGCCCGGCGTCAGCGGCAATCGTTGTGGCGGGCCGAATGCCCACAGCCATGCAGAGAAGATCGCAGGGGATGCGCGTGCCGTCTTTCAGGCGGAGCGCCGCGACGCGGCCCTGATCGCCTTCAATAGCCTCTGACTGAGCCCCAAGCATCACGCGGATGCCCTTTTCCTCCAGAGATGCGAGCAACAGCGCGGCGGCCTCTGGATCAAGCTGACGTTCCATCAGGTGATCCATGAGGTGCACGACGGTGACCTCGACCCCCCGCGCAGCCATGCCCGCAGCGGCCTCAAGGCCAAGGAGCCCGCCTCCGATGACAACCGCCCGCGCGCCCTTTGGGAGCGAC
>JBCBME010000065.1:0-9805 GCA_039822945.1 Pseudomonadota bacterium | reverse complement strand
CAATGCGCGGATCCGTACGGCGGCCCTCCGGCCCGAGATCGAGGTAGTCCCGGATCACGGCATCGATCTCGTCGGAGGTCATGGTGAGCCCGTCGACCTTCGTCCGGTCGTAGCGCTTGAGCCCCAGATGGCTTGCCGCGACGGTCGTGACCGTTCCGCTCGTGCCCACGACCTGAAAGCCCTCGCGCGCAGTCTCAGCGTTGTAGGGCGCGAATTCGGCCAAGTTTTCCTCGAAAAACCAGCTCATGAGGGCAAAGCGCCCGGCATCGTCGGAGACGTCGTCGAACTGGTCGCGCAGGGTGGCGACGCCGAGCGGAACAGAGATCCAGTCCACCACCTTGGCCCCATCGTGAGCGCCGTCAAATCCGGTGTGGAGCCCCATGATCGCGCGCTTGCGACGCTTGCGGGGCACCTCGCTCAGATCAATCCAGACGAGCTCTGTAGAGCCACCGCCGATATCGACGACGAGGAGCTGATCGGCCTTCTTTGAGACGAGCGGTGCGCAGGAAATGACGGCATAGCGTGCCTCGTCCTCGGGCGCGATGATCTCCAGCGCGAGGCCCGTCTCGCGGCGCACGAAACGGACAAAATCGCGGGCGTTGCGCGCGCGGCGGCACGCCTCGGTGGCGACAAGGCGCATCCGCTCGACCTTGTGCTGTTTGAGCTTTTGCCTGCAGATGCGCATCGCCTGCACGGTCTTGGCCATGGAGGCGCGCGAGAGCTTTCCCGTGGTCTCCAGCCCGAGTCCAAGCTGAACGGGCTTTGAGAAGCTATCCACCACCTCAAAGCCCTTCAACGACGGACGCGCAATGAGCATCCGACACGAATTAGTACCAAGGTCGAGCGCCGCGTAAAGCGGGCTTCCCTTGGCCTTTGGCGATGCGGCGGCTTCGACCGTTTCCGGGTGCGCGCTCCCATCGCCAGAGCGCTGTGGCGCCATCTTTTGCGCCTTTCATAACGAGTTGAGAGAAAAGCTAGTGACGAAAGGGGGCTGACGCAACACCTAGCGAAGTGCGGACGCGTCGCGGGTGTGAGCCGTTTTGTCGAAATTGAGCGATGCTTGGGGATGCCGCCTCGCTATCAGTGTCCAACGGAGAGAAACACATGCCAGACGTCACCATTGTTTATTGGCGCGATATCCCGGCCCAGGTGATCGTGGGCAAAGGACGGCGCGGCGCCAAGGCCCCACTGCCGGAGCGCTTTGAGCAGGCCATTGACGCCGCCGCCATGAAGCTTGGCGCATCCGACACGGATGCTTACCTTGCCGAGTGGCGCAAGGCAGAGCCCTACACTGTTGAGGGTGATCCGGCGGACGTGGCAGCCGCAGAGGCCGCGCGTCTCGACGCAGAATACGATCCGGCCCGCGTACGGGCGCTGATCCAGAACGAAGGCAAAGCGTAAGGGGACAGCCATGGGTCTTTTGAATTTCAAATCCCGGGAGGTCGAGGTGACCACCAACCCCGAGATGGAGGCCTTTCTCGAAGGTTTTTCCATCGAGGTGATGCCGCGCACTGCCGAGAAGGTGGATGATTTCCGCACGCTCCTGCCCGCTGGCACGCGCGTCTACATCGCCCATATCGAAGGCACCCCGATCGAGGAAATGGTGGCTACGGCCAAGCGTCTCCACGCCGAGGGCTATCCCGTCATGCCCCACTTTCCCGCGCGCATCATCAAGGACAAAGCCACACTCACGGACTGGATCGCGCGCTACCAGGGCGAAGCAGGCGTCGATCAAGCCCTGCTCCTTGCCGGCGGCGTGGACAAACCCCACGGCGATTTCGACAGCTCGATGCAGTTGATGGAAAGCGGTGTGTTCGATGCGGCCGGGTTCAAACGGTTGCACGTGGCCGGCCACCCCGAGGGCAACCGCGACATCGACCCCGATGGCGGTGACGCGATGGTGATGGAGGCGCTGCGCTGGAAACAGGCCTTTGCCGATCGCACGGATGCGCAGATGGCGCTGGCCACGCAGTTTGCCTTTGACGCGGGGCCCCTGTCATTGAGTGGGCTGACAGCCTGAAAGACGCGGGTATCACCATCCCCATCCATATCGGCGTGGCAGGCCCGGCCAAGCTGCAGACGCTGATCAAGTTCTCAATCGCGTGCGGCGTGGGCGCATCTTTGCGCGTGCTGCAGCGGCGCGCGAAGGATGTCACGAAACTCCTTTTGCCGTTCGAGCCTACCGAGTTCATCGCGGATCTCGCCGCCCACAAGGCAGCAAATCCGGACTTCAACATCGAGAAGGTCCACTTCTTCCCGTTGGGCGGCATCAAGACCAACGCGACCTGGACGAAGGACAACGCTGGCATCTCGGGGGCCCCGGCCGTTTAAGGGCCTGCTCCCCCGAGTTGAGCCCATTACTTAGGCACTGCAAAGTGCGGCAGTGATCTATGTTCTGGCATATCCTGCTTTCGACGCGGAGAGCACAGCGCGGATACATGCCTTCAGAGCACGGCATGAGCCGAAAAGAGCGCGACTCGTGCCGCCTCACGTCACGCTCGTGTTCGGTGTAGCGAATGCTCACCTCCCTGCGCTTTCGGCTTTGGTGGAAAACGTCGCGGGCACGTCTGGTGCTTTCCCGGTGATCTTCGACCGCTGCGTGATCGAGTACGACCCGTTTGAGGCGACCTACAAACACGCTCTGCTGTGCGGTGAGGGGGGCGCGCACATCAGAGCCCTGCATGAGAGGCTCTATGACGGGGCGCACAGATCAGAACTGAGCGCCGACCATCCCTTCAAGCCGCATATGACGGTCGCCAGTCACGCAGACCGCGCGGATGCTGAGCGCGTAGACCTTCGCGCGCTTGGAGCCTTACCGATCAGGGCCGACATCACTGCGTTGCACGTCGTGGGACTTGAGGCTGGCCAGCTCTCTGAGCTCAAGACCGCACCACTTCTGAACTAGCTGCTGGCGCCCCCGCCTTCTTCATCTTGTCATGAGCACAATGAACGTCCACGTCGCGCGCGTCTGAGGTTATGTCGCTCCAGCGCACACCAATCCGGCGCGCCGCTTCTACACAGCGTAAAATGTCGCGCGAATAAAGGCTCCACACAACAATGACCCGCACCGTTATCGAATCCGCCACGAAGACCGCGATTATTGGCTTCGATGAGCCCTTCTGCGTGATCGGCGAACGCATCAATCCCACGGGCCGCAAGATCCTCAACGAGGAGCTCGAGCGGGGCGATTTCAGCCGTGTGCAGGCCGACGCGATCGCGCAGGTGGCCGCGGGTGCCAACGTGCTGGACATCAACTCGGGTGCGGTCTTTTCCAACAAGATGGCCGAGGATCCGCGCTACGCCGACAACAACTTTGTCGAGCCCGAGCTCATGCGGGAACTCGTCGCCAAGGTGCAAGAAGTGACCGACTGCCCGCTTTGCATCGACAGTTCCGTGCCTGGTGCACTGGAAAACGGGCTTGCCGCTGCGGCGGGCCGCCCTCTGCTCAACTCGGTGACGGGCGAGGAAGAGCGGCTCGAGCTCGTGCTGCCCCTCGTGAAGAAATACAATGTACCCGTCGTGGCGATCTCCAACGACGACACGGGCATCTCGGAAGACCCCGATGTCCGGTTTGCCGTGGCCAAGAAGATCGTCGAGCGCGCGGCAGATTTCGGCATCCCCGCCCATGACATCGTGGTGGATCCGCTCGTGATGCCCATCGGCGCGATGGGAACGGCCGGCCAGCAGGTCTTCACGCTTGTGCGCCGTCTGCGCGATGAGCTCGGCGTCAACACCACCTGCGGTGCCTCCAATATCTCGTTTGGCTTGCCGAACCGCCACGGCATCAACAATGCGTTCCTGCCTATGGCGATGACGGCGGGGATGACGAGCGCGATCATGAACCCGGTCGCCCTGCCCGTTGGCCCCAAAAAGCTCGCCGAGAAAAAGGCCGAAGTGGAGGCCGCAGGGATCGTCCTGCCCGAGGGCATGGATGACGAGGCGTTTTGCCAGATGTTCGGTTTGGGCTCCACCACCCCCCGCCCGGGCAAGGAGATGGAGGCGATCCGCGCCGCCAACTTCCTCACCAACAATGACGAGGGCGGCGCAGCCTGGATTTCATTCAATAAGCCCGCAGGCGGCGCAGCGGGTGGGCGGGAGCGGCGTGGCGGGCGGCGCAGGCGCGCCTAGGCCACGACCTTGAGATGCTGGGCGTTCGGATGCAGCTGCTTCCGGACGCTGAGCTGCCGCCCCGCATGGTGGCACACCGCATCCTTCAGGAACGCCGTATAGCGCTGGTTGCCGCGCATCTTGCGGGAGATGTGCCGCTCATCGCGGAAGTTGCGCCGGATTATCCATTGCCAATCGCGGGTGCGGGCCACATGCGGATTGAGCGTGAAGCGAAACCACACGTCGTGGAGCCGGTCGAGGCGGAAGGTCTCCACACCCGCGAGCGTCTCGCACGGCAGATCGTCGCCCGCATGGCGCGCGAACTTGATGTCGTAATCTGCGCGCAAGCAGACCTGTGATACGCGCCGCGCCTCATCGAGGATCGCGATGCTCTCATCCAGAAAGTCTGTGCGGACGAATTCCCAGTCATCTTCGAAATGCATGACGTAGTTCGTCTCGACCCCGGCATAGAGCGCGCGGAGCGCATTCATGTGCCCCTTCTTCCCATTCATATCGATGATGCGACCATGGGGAATAAGGGTGCGAAAGACGTCGTTGGTCTCTTCATCACCGAAGTCGTTGACCGCGAGGATCGGGTAGCTCCGGAGCTCTGGCCCCATGCTTTCCACGGTGTCGCGCAGCTCGTCGGGGCGCAGCCCCATCGTCACGCACAAGGTGACGTCGTCTCTCCGGGCCATTGCGCCCTCCTGTCCTGCCTCGACCCGCCTTTTGCGGCGGTTGTTTACCAAAGTACCGGTCGGCGATCCTTCTGGGAATCCAGTGATTTATGAAAGCGATTTGATGTGTTGGGTCTGCCACATGGCCATGTCAGGCCGCGATACGGCGCTGCTCGCGCTCCAGCGCCTTGCGCACGCTGTTGTCGGCCCCCGCGTGGTGGCAGGCGCCCTCCAGAAGAAACGCGGTGTAGCGGCTGGTGCGGCGCATGAAGCGGCTCACCTGCTTTTCGCCGCGCACGCCGAGGGAGATGATCGTCTTCCAATCCGCGGTGCGGGCCACGTGGGGATTGAAGGTATAGCGGTACCAGACGTCCTGCAGCACATCGAGGCGGAAGGTGCCGACCCCCGCATGGACCTCGGTGAAAAGGTCTCTGCCCACCTGACGCGCGTGCTTGATGTCTTGCGCGGCGCGGAGGCAGACTTGGCTCACTTGCGGAGAGGCCTTGAGGATGGCGATGCTCTCATCGAGGAAATCGTCGCGCGTGAAGGTCCAGTCATCCTCGAAGTGAAAGACGTACGGCGTCCTGACCTCGGCATAGAGCGCCTCGAGCGCGCGCATGTGGCCCACGTGCCCGGGCAAAGGCACGATGCGCCCGCGCGGGAAAAGCTCGTGAAACACGGCGTTTGTCGCGCCATCGCCAAAATCATTTACCGCAAGGATCGGAAGTCTGACGAGATCGGGACCCAGAGAGGCCGCAGTCGCACGTAGTTCCTGAGGCCGGCGCCCCATCGTGAGGCACATGGTAATGTCGTTGCGCAAATCGCTCCGCTTTCCCATCCCCCGCGCGCATCCTAGCGGCGGGAGATGAGATTATGAACAGAGCGTTAACACGTCACTCGGATGTGTTGCGCAATATCAGCGGTAGAGGAGCGATTGCCCGTTGGCGAAGAGGTGCACCTTTTCCTTGACAGCCGTCAGCTTGGGCGAGGTGCCGCGGAGATCGCGGTGGATGCCGGGAAGCTTTGCAATGACAGAGCTTGAGGCGTCCGGATCCTTGCCGAAGTAGAGAAGTGTCACTTCCCCCAGGGCTTCGGTGATCTCCACGACGCCGGTATAGGCAAAGTCCTCGCCATCTGTCTGCATCATGTCTTCTGGGCGGATGCCCACGTTGACACGCATGCCCTTGTCGGCTTCGAGTGTCGGGATCGCGGCCTCGATAACGCCGCCCCCGGCATGGACCTTCACCTTTGTGACCTTGCCGGTTTCCACAACTTCGCCGGGCAGTAGGTTCATCTGCGGCGAGCCGATGAACTGCGCCACAAACTCGTTTTCAGGCGTCTCATAGAGCTCGAGCGGGGAACCCACCTGCGCGATCCCCTTGTTGGCCAGCACCACGATGCGAGAGGCCAGCGTCATCGCCTCCACCTGATCGTGTGTGACGTAGATCATCGTGGAGTCGGGCATCTGCTCCTTGAGCTGGGCGATCTCGATGCGGGTCGCAACGCGGAGCGCTGCGTCGAGGTTGGAGAGCGGCTCGTCAAAAAGGTAGACCTTCGGGTCGCGCACGATGGAGCGCCCGATCGCCACGCGCTGGCGCTGACCACCGGACAGAGCCTTTGGCAGACGGTCGAGATACTCCGTGAGCTGGAGCTTTTCGGCGGCATATTTGATCGCCTCGTCAATCTCGGCGGGCGTCTTTTTGGCGAGCTTGAGGGCAAAGGCCATGTTGTCGCGCACGGTCATGTGCGGGTAGAGCGCGTAGGACTGGAAGACCATTGCGATCCCGCGCTCGGACGGGGGCACATCGTTGACGACCTGACCGTCAATCTTCAGCTCGCCCCCGGTGATTTTCTCTAGGCCCGCGATCATCCGCAGCAGCGTTGATTTCCCGCAGCCCGACGGGCCCACAAAGACGATCAGCTCGCCTTTCTTGATGTCGAGGTCGATGTTCTTGAGAACATTGACCGTGCCCCCATACGTCTTTTCGACGTCCTTCAGCAGAAGATCGGCCATGTCTTCCTCCCCTTCCTTAGTTCTTCTTGTTGAGTGCTATTGTGGCTTGCCATGGCCCCAGATGGAGCCGGTAATCGGGGCCCGGCGCGATGGAGCCGAGCTCTGAACCAATGGTCATCCAGTCGCCCTCGGGGACGTCAATGGATGCCGGTTCATCGCTGAGATTGAAGGCGCAAAAGAGCTCTTCTTGCACATGCGTGCGCTTGAAGCGCACGACGGTGCCGTGGGCCTCCACAGGGCTTTGCGCGCCAGTCCTGAGCGCGGGATGCGCTCGGCGAAAGCTCAACGCGCGACGGTAGTGGTGGATGAGCGCGGCAGGATCATCCTCTTGCGCGCCCACGGCATGGCCCAGATGCTCGCCCGGAACGGGGAGCCAGGGCATCCCTTCGGTGAAGCCGCCATTGGTGTTGTTCTGCTCCCAGACCATGGGCGTGCGGCAGCCGTCGCGGCCCTTGAACTCGGGCCAGAACTCGATGCCGTAGGGGTCTTGGAGCGCCTCAAAGGGCACGTCTGCTTCGGGCAGCCCAAGCTCCTCCCCCTGATAAAGGCACAGCGAGCCGCGCAGGCAGATCATCATCGTATGAAAGAGCCGTTGCGCGGCAGGCGTCAGATCCCAGCGGGAGGCATGGCGCATCACGTCATGGTTCGAATAGGCCCAGCAGGCCCATCCATCGGGGGCGGCGGCGTCGAAGCGCTCGAACGTGGTGGCCACCATCTCCGCCGTGGGCCGCTTCCCGGAGAGAAGCTCGAAGGCGTAGCACATATGCACGCGGCTATCGCCCTTGGTGTATTCGCCGAGGATCTCGAGCCCTTTTTGGGCATCCCCCACTTCGCCCACGCAGGTGGAGCCGGGGAATTCATCGAGGAGCGCACGGAAGCGTTCGAGAAACGCGAGGTTCTCCGGCTGGTTCTTGGAGTAGAGGTGCTCCTGGTGATTGTAGGGGTTCACCGAGGGGGCGATCGTGGCGTTCCGCTTTTCGGGTGGCAGCGCAGGATTGTCCCGCAACTCCTTGTCGGCAAAGTAGAAGTTGATCGTGTCGAGCCGGAAGCCATCCACGCCGCGATTGAGCCAGAAGCGGGTGACGTCGAGGATCGCGTCCTGCATCTCCAGATTGTGGAAGTTCAGATCGGGCTGCGAGACGAGGAAGTTATGCAGGTAGTACTGCTCGCGCCGCGCGTCCCACTGCCAGCCTGAGCCCCCGAAGATGGAAAGCCAGTTGTTGGGCGGCGTGCCGTCGGGCTTTGGGTCTGACCAGACGTACCAGTCCGCCTTGGGATTGTCGCGGGAGGCCCGGCTCTCCACGAACCAGGGATGGACGTCGGAGGTGTGAGAAAGCACGAGGTCGATCATGACCTTGAGCCCCCATTGGTGCGCCGTCTCCACGAGGATGTCGAAATCCGCGAGCGTGCCGAACATCGGGTCAACGTCGCAGTAGTCGCTCACGTCATAGCCGAAATCCTTCATAGGCGACGTGAAGAAGGGCGAGATCCAGATTGCATCCACACCGAGCGAGGCGATGTAGGGCAGTCGCTGCACGATGCCGAGCAGATCCCCCACCCCATCGCCGTTCGAGTCCTGATAGGAGCGCGGATAGATCTGGTAGATTGCGGCACCGCGCCACCAATCGGGATCCTGCACAACGCGGCCGGCCATCTCTTTGGCTTGGGTATTCATGATCTTTCCTGTTGCTGTCCCGGACGCGTCCTGGGGCTGCGGGTCTTGAAGGAGCGGCCCCGGATCACGCCCGGGACCCAAAGTGTGTTACTTGACCGATCCTGCGAGGAGCCCCCGCACGAGGTAGCGCTGAAGCGAGAAGAAGACGATCAGCGGCACCGAGATCGAAACGAACGCCGCTGTCGCCAGGATCTCCCAGTTGCCGCCGCGGGTACCCAGCAGGTTCACGATCTGGTCGGTCATCACGGTGGTCTGCCCGGTGGAGTCGATCAGGAAGACCTTGGCCACCAGCAGATCATTCCATGTCCACAAGAACTGGAAGATCGCAAAGCTCGCCAGCGCAGGGAAGGAGAGCGGCAGGATGATCCTCATGAAGATCTGAAAATCCGTCGCGCCGTCCACACGGGCATTCTCGATGATGTCGCGCGGCAGACCAGCCATGTAGTTCCGCAAGAGATAGATTGCGAGCGGGAGGCCAAAGCCCATATGGGCGAGCCAGACGCCGAGATACCCCTTGCCGATGCCGATATCGACGTGGAGCGACAGGAGCGGAATAAGCGCGAGCTGGAGCGGCACCACGAGGAGCGCCACGACGAGCGCCACGAGCGTGGCGCGGAACGGAAACTCCATCCACGCGAGGGCGTAGGCCGCGAACGCTGCCACCAGGATCGGAATGATCGTGGCCGGGATCGTGACTGTCAGCGTGTTGAAGAACGCGGGCGCCATGCTCTCATTGGAGCCCTCGAAGAGCATGTAGTTGTAGTTCTGCGTGGTGAATTCCGGCGGGCTGACCGCGGTGGCAAAGACACGCGGCAGCCGTTCACCCTCAAAGCTCTCGGTGTGGCTGAGGCGGAACGCACCGTCTGCCTCGACGGTCAGTTGCTCACCACCGCGAAGTTCTGCCGTGTCGCCGGGTCCGAAGTCTTCAGGCGCCCGCGAAGACCAGCCCCACGCCGTGATCTGACGCTCGCTGCCCGCCTCAAAGATGCTGCCCTCAATCACGAAGAGCGCGCCGTCGGGTGTCTCGGTGCCCGCAAGACGGATCGCAGGAAGCTGCGCCTCCTGCGTGGAGAGTGATGACCACCAGCCAGAGCTTGCGATCTGATCCGCCGTCCGGAAGGAGCTGACAAAGAGCCCCACCGTGGGAAAGAGCCACAGGAAGACAAGAGCGAGGACCGAGAGGTTTACGGCCCAGCCGAGCGCACTCTTCTGGCCCGCGATGCCATCATCGTCGGCCTTCGAGGAAAAGATGCCAGCAAGCCCCGAGAAAAAGCCACCTGAGCGGGTTTCTTCAACAACAGCCATTAGCGTGCCCCCTCTTTGCGGACTTGG
>JBCBME010000064.1:0-9937 GCA_039822945.1 Pseudomonadota bacterium | reverse complement strand
CGCGCCGACTTGTGACTATAGTGCCCTAGCCAACGGGGCATCTGAGACCCCGGAACGACGACGCAAAGCGGGGGAAGCTTGATGATCCGGTCGGAACTCATCCAGAAGATCGCAGATGAAAACCCCCACCTCTATCAACGCGACGTCGAGCGCCTCGTGGCCACGATTTTCGATGAAATAACAGATGCTATGGCCCGGGGGGACCGGGTGGAGCTTCGCGGCTTCGGGGCGTTCTCGGTCAAACGTCGTGACGCCCGCACGGGCCGCAATCCGCGCACAGGTGAGACGGTTCAGGTTGAAGAAAAGCACGTTCCGTTCTTTAAGACAGGTAAGCTTCTGCGTGATCGCCTGAACGGATCCTGAATGTTTAGATATCTTCGTTACCTCGTCCTCGCTGCCATTGCGGTGGCGCTCATTGTCGTGTCGCTCGCCAATCGCGGCACGGTGACGCTCAACACGCTGCCGGGCGGGCTCGCCGATATGCCGGGCCTCAACCTTCTGGCCTACACGATCGAGCTGCCGCTCTTCATCGTGATCTTCGGCGGCATCGCCGTGGGTGTCGTGATCGGCTACGTCTGGGAATGGGTGCGCGAGCACAAGCACCGGGCCGCCATGACGACCGAGCACCGCGAGAACGTCTCGCTCAAGCGGGAGGTCAAGCGCCTCAAGGGCGAAAAGAACGAGGGCAAGGACGAGGTCTTGGCGCTGCTCGACGACGCCTGATGCGCACCAAAATCAAGTTTTGTGGCTTCACGCGCCCGGTCGACGTGCGCGCGGCTGTGGCCGCAGGGGCCGATTACATCGGTTTCAACTTCTTTGAGCCCTCGCCGCGGTCCGCCTCGCCAGAGGCGGTGCGCGCCATGAGCGAAGAGGTGTCCGAGGGTGTGACAAAGGTCGCGCTCGTCGTGAATGCCAGCGATGCCGAGCTCGACGAGATCGTGGAGGTGGCGCGCCCCGACATGATCCAGCTCCACGGTGCAGAGACCACGGCCCGCGTGGCGGAGGTCAAGGCACGCTACGGCCTGCCCGTGATGAAGGCGCTCGCCGTCGCGGCGCCCGCCGATGTGGCCAAGATTGCGGAATACGGCGCGGTGGCGGACCGGCTCCTCATCGATGCCAAGCCGCCAAAGGACGCGCCACTTCCGGGTGGGAACGGCATCCCCTTCGATTGGTCGCTCATCGCGGACGTCGCCTGGCCGTGCCCCTGGATGCTGGCAGGCGGGCTCACCGCGCAGAACGTGGCAGAGGCTGTGGCACGGACCCATGCCACGACCGTCGATCTGGCCTCCGGCGTGGAAAGCGCGCCCGGCCTGAAAGACCCGGCGCGCATGGTGGCCTTCGTGGAGGCGCTCCGCGCTTAGGCGCGCCAGCCCCGCGCGATCTGATCAAACGCGGCCACGTGGCTCATGATCGAGAGCGGCACGCCCACGAGCGGGATCAGCGCCAGCGGCAGATGGGTGATGGTATCCATCGTCGTCGGTGCCGTTGTGTTGAGGTAGATGCCCGTGGCGATGACGAGCGCGAGATCGGCGAACCCCACCACGTGAAAGCCCAGCACAAAGCGCGTCCTGCGCGGCAGGATGAGGAGTGCCGCCGCGATGAGGCCCGCGAGGATATCACCGTATCCCGCGCGCTCCGCAAAAAGCGCCGGAAGCGCGCCCGAGGCCCCGTAGGCGAGGAACACAGCGCCCGCGAAGATGCGCCAGATGTGGAAATACGCCAGGTGATAGGGCCCCATCGCCCGCCCCAGAGCGTTGATCGACGGCACCAGAAAGTAGGCCAGCACGAGGCCGATATTGGCGGCCATGATCGTGGCCGGGAACGCATTGGGATGGATCCGCAGATAGGCATCGGCGGCGCTGAGCCCCAGCGCCACAGAGGCATAGAGGGCAAATCCAATGGCGAGGATCATGGCGCCACGCCGGGGCGAGGGGGCAGGGTGGAAATCGAGGGTCGTCATCTTGGTCCTTTCAGTGCATATGCACGTATTTGGGTTTGGAGCTACGGCGTGAGTTTCGCGAGTTGGCCCCGCATATCTGCCCAGTCGTCAGGCGTTATTTTCTCGAGCATCTTGTCCTGCGCGCGGTCCCAGAGCGCTTCGGCCTCAGTGAGGAGGGCGCGGCCCTCGTCGGTGAGCATGAGGCGGCGCAGGCGCTTGTCGTCCTTGTCGGGCAGGGTGGCCACCAGCCCCCGCCGCTCAAGGGGGGCGATGACGCGCGTCATCGTCGTGCGATCCATGTCGAGCCGCTCCGCGAGAAACGAGATCGGCGCGCCCTTGGCCCGCGCGGTGGCCACAAGCGTCGTGAACTGGCTCGCCGTCAGGCCCGTCGGCTGCAGGATGGTCTCGTAATGCTCCGTCAGCCGCCGCGCGGCGGCGCGCACATGCTGGAGCATGCAGGTCTCGCTGATGAGCTTGAGGTGATCCATGGGCTCATAAGAGTGCATATGCACGCATCTGTCAATTGATTGATGCCGCGGCACCTTGGGGTCTTTTGTCTTCCCGGCGGACCAGCTAACGTGAAGGGCCCGCAAATGAGGATGTCTTATGCCCGAAGATCTCATCAATTCGTTCATGACCGGCCCCGATGAACAGGGGCGCTTTGGCCAGTTCGGGGGGCGCTTCGTCTCCGAGACGCTGATGCCGCTCATCCTCGATCTCGAGGCCGAGTACGAAAAGGCCAAGACCGATCAATCCTTCTGGGATGAGATGAACGATCTGTGGACGCATTACGTCGGCCGCCCCTCGCCGCTCTATTTCGCGGAGCGCCTGACGGAGCGTCTGGGCGGGGCCAAGATCTACATGAAGCGCGACGAGCTCAACCACACCGGCGCGCACAAGATCAACAACGTGCTCGGCCAGATCATCCTCGCGCGGCGCATGGGCAAAACGCGCATCATCGCGGAAACCGGCGCGGGCCAGCACGGCGTGGCCACGGCCACTGTCTGCGCGAAGTTCGGGCTGAAATGCGTGGTCTACATGGGCGCCCATGACGTGGAGCGTCAGGCCCCCAACGTCTTCCGCATGCGCCTCCTCGGGGCCGAAGTGATCCCCGTCACCTCGGGCCGCGGCACCCTGAAGGACGCTATGAACGACGCGCTGCGCGACTGGGTCACCAATGTGCGTGACACGTTCTACTGCATCGGCACCGTCGCAGGCCCGCACCCCTATCCGGCCATGGTCCGCGATTTCCAGTCGATCATCGGTAAGGAGACCCGCGAGCAGATGATGGCCGCAGAGGGCCGCCTGCCCGACACGCTCATCGCCGCCATCGGCGGGGGCTCGAACGCCATGGGCCTCTTCTTCCCGTTCCTTGATGACAAGGACGTGGGCATCATCGGGGTCGAGGCCGGGGGCAAGGGCGTCAACGAGAAGATGGAGCACTGCGCCTCCCTCACCGGCGGACGCCCCGGTGTGCTCCACGGCAACCGCACGTACCTTTTGCAGGATGGCGACGGCCAGATCCTCGAGGGCTACTCGATTTCTGCAGGCCTCGATTACCCGGGCATCGGGCCCGAGCATTCCTGGCTCCACGAGATCGGCCGCGCCTCTTACGTCTCAATCACCGACCGCGAGGCGCTCGCCGCGTTCCAGCTCTGCTGCGAGACCGAAGGGATCATTCCCGCGCTCGAGCCCTCACACGCGCTCGCCCATGTCGAAAAGATTCGCGCCCACGCTGCCCGCCGATCACATCATCTGCATGAACATGTGCGGCCGCGGCGACAAAGACATCTTTACCGTCGCCAAGGCGCTGGGCTTTGACATGTCCGACACCGAGGGCCGCAGCTTCGACTGAGCCGCGTATATCTCAGGTTTAAATCCCTATGCCGGGGGGTAGAGACGTCTCTACCCCCCGGTTTACGTTTGGGCGCGGCGTGCGAAATAAACCTCCAGCGCATGGAGCGCGTCCGCTCTCACCGGCATCTCCTCTCCCATCGCGGCACCGGGCATTCGCCCTCGCCGTGCCACAGTGACCCGAAAGGAGAGACCCATGAAGACGCTCACGAAGAAACTCACCGCCCTCACGGCGGCCTCCACCGCCGCCCTCGTCCTCGGCGCAGGCAGCGCGCTTGCCGTCGAGCAATCGGTGATCGACGCCATCGTCGATGACCTCGCCGCGCAAGGCTTTTCCCGGATCGAGATCGAGGTCGGTCCGATGGGCCTCGAAGTCGATGCCTACGGCGCAGGCCGCGAGGGTGATTTCTACTACGCCCGCAACGGCTGGCTCCTGAGCTCCGACATCGACAGCGATGACGACGAGGGCGGCCAGTGGTGGCTGGCCAGCAGCTCTGACGATGACGACGATGACTATGACGACGACTACGACGATGAAGACGACTACGATGATGACGACGACGATGACGATGATGACGATGACGACGACGACTACGACGACGATTGATCACGTCCCCACGGGCGTATCATCATCGCAGCCTCGCCCGATCCGGGCGGGGCTGACCGCTGTGAAAGGATAAGAGGATGCGCGCCTGTTTCGCCACGCTGGCCCTGTGCCTGTCGCTCATCTGCGCCGCCGCACCTGCCGCCGCGCAAGACAGCATCGAGGCGCAGGTGATCCGCCAGCTCGAGGCCGCGGGCTACAGCGAGATCGTCGTGAACCGCACCTTGCTTGGCCGCCTGCGGTTTGAGGCCCTCTCGGAGACGCGCCGCCGCGAGGTGATCGTCCATCCCACGTCGGGGGCTGTCCTCTTTGACGATGTCACCCCGGCGCGCGGCGGTGGGCGCACCGTGACGCTGCCGGGCGGCGACGATGACGGTGGTGCGGGGGGCTCTTCCGGTCGGGACAATGATGACGACGACGATGATGCCAACGACGATAGCGGGGAAGAGGGCGACGACGACGGCGATGATGACGACGGGGACGATGATGATGGAGATGATGACGGGGACGACGACGATGACGACGACTGATCCCGCCCGCCTCTGAACCATGTCGCGCCCGGCCCTCATCCTCCTTCTCGTCTTCGAGACGATCTGCGCGGGGTTCTTCCTCGTCGATATCCTCTCGGCGCTTCTCGGGATCCCGCAGCTGCCCTGGCACATCCACGAGATGGTGGAGATCGGCGCGGCCCTCGGCCTCCTCGTGGGGATCTTCGTGATCGGGCGGCTCTTTCTTTTGAACGTGCGGCGCACCGCGGCGGCTGAACAAGCGCTCAAGGCCGCCTCCGGCGCCTTCGGAGACCTCCTTGAGGAGCGTTTCACCGAATGGGGCCTCACACCCGCCGAACGGGACGTGGCGCTCTTTGTCATCAAGGGCTGCCCCACGGCAGAGATTGCCAGCCTGCGCGCCACCTCCGAGGGCACCGTCAAGGCGCAGACAAACGCCATCTACCGCAAGAGTGGCGTGAGCGGGCGCGCGCAGCTCGTCTCCCTCTTTGTGGAGGATCTGATGGGCGATGCCCTCGTCCCGCCACAGGGGCGCTCCTCCTAAAGCATGTGCCTTGCGGCGCGCGGCCACTCCCGCCATCGTGCCCAAAAGACCTCACAGGAGCGCCCTCCATGTTAAAGCCGACAGTCCACCAAGCGATCGCGCAGGCGCTCCTCGATCACGGGGTCGACACGATGTTCGGCCTCATGGGCGACGGCAATCTCTTCATGGTCGATCACTACGTCCAAAAGCTCGGCGGCACATTCGTGCCCGTCGCCCATGAGGCAAGCTGCGTTCTCGCCGCCACCGGCTACGCGCAGGTCTCGGGCCGGGTGGGGGTGGCCACCGTCACCCACGGCCCCGCGCTCACCAACTGCGTCTCGGCCCTCGTGGAGGCGGTGCGCAGCCACCACGCCATCGTGCTCCTCGCTGGGGACACGCCTGTGTCGCGGCCTGAGCATCTCCAAAACATCGACCAGCGGGAGCTGATCAAGACGACGGGCGCGGGCTTCGAGCAGATGCGCGCGCCCGAGACCGCCGCGCAGGACGTCGCGCGTGCCTTCTACCGCGCGGCGGTGGAGCGGCGGCCGATTGTGCTCAACATGCCCGTCGATTTCATGTGGGAGCCCGCTGGCGCGCCTGCCGCGCCCCGGCCCGTCTTCACGACGCCCCGCGGCGTGGCCCAGAGCGAGACGCTGGATGAGGCCATCGGGATGATCGCCTCCGCCCGGCGGCCTCTCATCCTCGGCGGAGGCGGGGCACGGCACGCGCGCGAGGCCCTCTTGAAACTCGCCGACCGGCTCGAGGCCCCGCTCGCCTGCTCGCTCCGCGGCAAGGGGCTCTTTCATGGGCACCCCTACAACATCGGCATCTTCGGCACGCTCTCCACCGCGGCCGCCTATGAGGTCATGGCGCAGGCCGATTGCATCGTGGCCTTTGGCTCGAGCCTGAGCTTTTACACCACCGATCACGGGCAGCTCATGGCGGGCAAACGCGTCGTCCATGTTGATGTCTCGCCCGAGGCCATCGGCGGCAGCCGCCCGCCCGATGCCGCCATCGTGGCCGACGCGGCCACCGCCGCAGAGACCATTCTCTACTGGCTCGATGAGGCCGAAATCCCCGGCAGCGGCTTCACCCGCGATCTCGACCCCGAGGCGCTCCGTGCGCGTCCCACGCTTTCGAACCGCACGCCCGAGGGCTACGTGAACTACGAGGAGGCCCTCACCGCCCTCAACGCTACGCTGCCCGAGGATCGCATCCTCTGCACCGATGTGGGCTACGCCATGGCCGAGGCATGGGCGCGTATCGATGTCCCCGACACGGCGAGCTTTATTCCCAACATCGCCTTCACCTGCGTGGGGCTCGGCCTGCAGACCGCCATCGGCGCGGCGAAGGCGGCGCCGGATCGGACGGTGCTCCTGATGATCGGCGATGGCGGCTTTGCCATGGGCGGCATGGGGGAGTTTCACACCATCGTCCGCGAGGGGCTCAACATCGTCACCGTCATCGCCAATGACAGCGCCTATGGGGCAGAACACATCCAGTTCGCCGCCCGCCAGATGGATCCCTCCATGTCCCACCTCGCCTGGCCCGATTTCTCGGGCGTCACCCGCGCCATGGGCGCGCCCACGATCACGGTCAATTCCTCCGAGACGCTGGCGGAGGCGATGTCGGCCATCGACGGCCTCAAGGGTCCTCTCGTCATCGAGCTCGTCATGAAGGCCGACGACATGCCCGCCGCCCGCAAGCTCGGCGCCTAGCGGGCCAGCATCACCGGAAACCAATCCTCGCGCAGACGCTGGCCCGCCACCATGTCGTGCCCCGGAAAGGGAGGTGAGGTGCGCCCGGGCCGCTCCACATAGCGCGCGTCATCGCCCACAAGGCGCAGCGAAAACGCCCGCCTGCGCCGGTCCGTCGTGTTGCCCCGCGCGCCGTGCAGCGTGTGGAAGTTGAAGGCCACCGCGTCGCCCGGCTCCATCTCCCATTCGCGGATCGTCATCTCCTCGGCGTCAGGGTCGGGGACGGCCATGTAGGCGTCACTGTCGGGATAGAAATTCGTCTCCGCCAGCCAGCGTGTGGGCAATACGGGCTTCTCCCAGAGGTGGCTGCCCGCCACGCAGCGCAGCGTCGCCTCCGTCACCGGATCCATGGGCGACCAGAAGCTTACATTTTGCTGCCCGCCGACGAAGTAGTAGGGCCCGTCCTGATGCCAGGGCGTGGCTTTTGAGGTGCCGGGCTCCTTCACGAGCACATGGTCATGAAACATCTGCACGGAGCGCGACTGCATGAGGTCTGCGGCCACCTCCGCCGCGGGGGAGGCCTCGATGGCCGCTCTCAGCTCCGGGATGCGCTCCCAGTTGCAGTAATCGTCGAAAAAGCGCCCGCCTTCTCCCTCCTTGAGGTTCTCGGCGGCGTAGGGTCCAGGCTCGGCCATGTTGCGCTCGATGCCCGTGCGGATGAGCTCCACCTGCGCGGCAAAGAGCCCTTTGACGAGCACGACACCGTCTCTTGCGTAGGCATCGATATGGTCTTGGGTGAGCAGGGCGTGCACGGGCGATCCTCCGGTGGTCGCCTGCATCCTAAAACCCGGCTCCCGGCCGGAGCAAGTCTAGCCCAGGGCGCGGATCGCGTATTTCTCCAGCACCTCGATGGGCACGACCTCGAGCGCGCGCTTATGTGTGCCCTCGAGCCTCACATTGGGCGCGCATCCCTCTTCATGGGCCTGCATGAAGCGGCCCGCGCACAGGCACCACTGATCGCCCGCCTTGAGCCCGGCAAAGCGGTATTCGGGCCGCGGCGTGCTCAGGTCATTGCCCACGTATTTGGAATAGGCGAGGAACTCGTCCGTCATCACCGCGCAGACGGTGTGGCTCCCCTGATCGGCGGCGCAGGTGTTGCAGGCCCCGTCGCGGAAAAAGCCCGTCAGCGGATCAAGGGAGCAGGGCGACAGCGGCCCGCCCAGCACGTTTTCACTCGGGTCTTTTTCCAGCATCGTCCCCTCCGATCAGCCGGCTGATGCGCGCTCCGTGGCAGCCACCAGTGCGCGGAAGAAGGCGAGATAGGTCTGGAAGACCCCGTCAGCGTCAAAATCCCGGTCACCGGCTGTCTGCACGATCACGACACCCGCTTTCGGATCGACATAGAGGTGCTGGCCGTAAATGCCACGGCCCATATAGGCGTGCTCGGGGTCGGTGATGTCGGCATCCGCCGGGATCCACCACTGATAGCCATAGCGGATTTGCCCCGGCGCGGTGAGCGCGCTGGGCCGCGTGGCAGCAGAGATCCAGTCTTCCGAGACGATGCGCTCCCCCTGCCAGATGCCACCATCAAGGATCATCTGGCCAAAGCGCGCATAGTCGCGCGTGGTGAAGTTGAGCCCGCCCAGCACGAAGGCCACGCCGTCCCCATCGGTGATATAAGCGCCGTCCGCCTCGATCCCCAAGGGCCCGGTGAGGCGCGACGTCATCAGATCCACCACCGACTGCCCCGTCGCCGCGCGCAGCACCATCCCCAGCACATGGGTATCGATCGAGACGTATTGAAACCGCTCGCCCGGGGCACGACGGCTCCCGGTGATGCCCTCGGCAAAGCCATCCATCGAGCCCCCCAGCGCCAGCACACGGCCCATCCGGTTGATATCGCTGGAAAAGACCTTGTAACGCTCGTCAAACTCCGCGCCGGACTGCATCTGAAGCACGTCGATGATGCGCGCGTCGGCATAGGCCGTGCCTGCAAGGCTCGGGACGTAGTCGGTCACCGGCGCTTCGAGTGAGGGGATCTCACCCGCATCCACCGCCGTCCCGATGAGCGTCGCGAGATAGCTCTTGGCCATCGACCATGAGATGCGCAGATCGTCTGCATCGGTGCCCTGGAAATACGCCTCGTGGACGATCTCGCCGTCTTTCATGACGAGCAGCGAGGTGAGGCCGCGCTCTTCCACGAACGCCCCGTAGCCGCCCGGCAGCGCGATCTCTGCGCCACGGGGCAGGGGGGAGGGTGTCGCCGCTGCCGGGATCTCTGTGGAGTAAAAGAGGTCCGGCATCCGTGAGAAATTCTCGACGATCACCTCTTCGTCAAAGAGCGAATTCACCGCCAAAAGCTGCGCGATCCGGTCGCGGAATGTGACCCCGGCCACCACCACAATGAGCGCCAGCGCAACGACGGCGCGAAAAATCCATTTGAGCATGCGGGCCTCCCTTGGGTGCCAGAGTGACGCGCCTTGCCGTCAGGGCAAGGGTGACGCTGGGTCGGGCGCGCGCCAATCGATCCAGCGACCGTGGAAATCGGCCCGGCCAAGGGGGATCTCCACATATCCGGGCCAGAGCCGGAGCGTGAGGCCTGCGCCCGCACCCGCGCCATCGGGCTCCATCCGCGCCCAGGCGAGCGGTGTCTCTGCCGTGGCCTCTGCTCCAGCCGCCGCAATCATTGCCGCGGCCTCGGCCTGTGCGGCCTCGGGCAGGTACTGCCAGGCGATGGTGGAGTAGATGAGGTGGAGCGTGCCTGGCGCGCGGGGCCCCAGCCGTTCGGGCAACCATGCCAGCGCGTCGCCTGCA
>JBCBME010000063.1:0-10083 GCA_039822945.1 Pseudomonadota bacterium | reverse complement strand
TCAAGCCGCCTCAAAACAACGGAAATTTCACGTCACGCCAAGCTTATCCGCGCAGTTATCCCCAGATTTCGTGGATAGCTTTCACGTTGCACTCCGAGACGGCCTGTAGCAGCCCGGCAGAATCAAGAACATGGCATCAGAGGACCTCCCCAAATCCGGTCAGGACGTAATCGCGAGCTACGTCCGCACGCTCGACGGATCGCCCGGCGTGTACCGGATGCTCGACGCTCAAAGTCGGGTTCTCTACGTGGGCAAGGCGAAAAATCTGAAGAACCGGGTGTCGAATTACGCCCGCGGCAACGCCCACGCGCCCCACATCTTCCGCGTCATCGCAGAGACCGCCTCGATGATGTTCCTGACGACGCGCACGGAAACTGAGGCGCTGCTTCTCGAGCAAAACCTCATCAAGCAGCTCAAGCCGAAATACAACGTCCTGCTGCGCGACGACAAAAGCTTCCCCTACATATTCATCAGCTCCGAGCACGACTTCCCCAAGCTCGAAAAGCACCGCGGTGCGAAGACCCGCAAGGGCCGCTACTACGGCCCCTTCGCCAGCGCCGGTGCCGTCAATCGCACGCTCAACACGCTTCAAAAGGTCTTTTTGCTGCGCACCTGCTCCGACAGGGAGGTGGAGGCTGGGGATCGCCCCTGCCTCAACTACCACATGAAACGCTGCGCGGGCCCCTGCGGTGGGAAGATCACGCCGGAGGATTACGCCCTCCTCGTGCAGGAGGCCGATGATTTCCTGCAGGGCAAAACCAACAAGGTGCAGGCCACCCTCGCTGCCCAGATGGAAGAGGCCAGCGCGGCCATGGAATTCGAGCGCGCCGCCTCCCTGCGCGACCGCATCCGCGCCCTGACGCAGGTGCAATCCGCCCAGGGCATCAACCCCCAGGGCGTGAAGGAGGCCGACGTCATCGCGCTCCACGTCGAGGGGGGGCAGGCCTGCGTGCAGGTCTTCTTCATCCGCGCCAACCAGAACTGGGGCAACCGCGATTACTACCCCCGCGTCACCGGCTCGAATTCCGAAGCGGAGATCATGCAGGCCTTCCTCGGGCAGTTTTATTCCGATCGGGAGCCGCCACGGCAGGTGATCCTCTCCCATGACGTGGAGGATCGGGAGCTCGTCACCGCAGCCCTTTCCGAAAAGGCTGGCCGCAAGGTGGAGGCGCTGATCCCGCAGCGTGGCGAAAAGGCGGAGCTTATCTCGGGCGCGGCCCGAAACGCCCGCGAAAGCCTCGCCCGCAAGATGTCGGAAAGCGCCACGCAGATGAAGCTCCTCAAGGGCATCGCCGAGGCCTTCGAGATGGACGCCACGCCCAAGCGCATCGAGGTCTACGACAACTCCCACATCCAAGGCACCAACGCCGTGGGCGGCATGATCGTGGCGGGCCCCGACGGCTTTCTCAAGAGCCAGTACCGCAAGTTCAACATCAAGGGGGAGGAGCTCACCCCCGGCGACGATTTCGGCATGATGAAGGAGGTCCTCTCCCGCCGCTTCAAACGCCTCCTGAAAGAAGACCCCGACCGCGAGACTGAGATGTGGCCCGACCTCCTCCTCATCGACGGCGGGCAAGGGCAGGTGAGCGCCGTCCACGAGATCATGACGGAGCTCGGCGTGGCCGACATCACCATGGTGGGCGTGGCTAAGGGCGTCGATCGCGATCTGGGCAAGGAAGAGTTCCACCGCATGGGCCGGAGCGTGAAGGCCCTGCGCCACAACGATCCCGTGCTCTACTTCGTCCAGCGGATGCGCGACGAGGCGCACCGTTTCGCCATCGGCACCCACCGCGCCAAACGCGCCAAGGCGATGTCAAAGAACCCGCTCGATGACATCCCCGGCGTGGGTGCGACCCGCAAGCGCGCGCTCCTCACCCACTTTGGATCCGCCAAGGCCGTGAGCCGCGCCAACCTCGCCGATCTCAAGGCCGTCGATGGGGTGAGCGAGGGTCTCGCCGAAAAGATCTACGGGTTTTTCCATGAGGGCTAGGGCCCGTACAAAACGTCCCGCGGCCACTGGATTTTTGTACAAAATAAGGCAAAAGGCTGAGGCATGAGCCTGAACCTGCCCAACATCCTGACGATCCTGCGTCTGTTGTCTGCGCCGGGGATTATCGTGGCATTTCTCGTGTTGCCGCGTCCCTTCGCGGATTGGGTGGCGATCATTCTCTTTCTCAGCGCCTCGCTCACCGACTGGGTCGATGGTCAGCTGGCCCGCGCTTGGCAGCAAGAGACAAAGCTCGGCGCGATGCTCGATCCCATCGCGGATAAAGCCGTTGTTCTCAGTGCGTTACTCGCGCTCGCTGCGATCTGGCAGCCGGTGACCTATATCCTGCTCCCCGCCGTTCTGATCGTCTTTCGGGAGGTCTTCGTCAGCGGCCTGCGGGAATTCCTGGGCGACACCGCCGGGACACTCAAGGTCACGAAACTCGCCAAATGGAAGACCACCGTGCAGATGGCCGCGATCACGGTGCTCTTGGCAAAAGGCATTGTAGAACATGGGCTTATCGAGCGCTTGGTGGGTCTCGATGAGGCGCTTTACGAGGCCATCCGCACCGGTCTCGAGGAGGACGTGCTGGGCATCATCTGGCGTGAACAGGCCCTCGATCTCCTGCGCTGGGGCGGCGTCGCCCTCCTCTGGCTTGCGGCGATCCTGACGCTCATCACCGGCTACGATTACTTCCGCAAATCCGTGCCCCATCTCCAAGGTGCGAAATGAAACGTGACGTGCTCTATTTCGCCTGGGTCCGCGAACGGATCGGAGAGGGTCGCGAGACAATCGAAAGTGACGCCGCAACCGCCGCTGACCTCATCGAAGAGCTCCGCCAGCGCGGCCCGAATTACGAGGCCGCCTTTGCCGACATCACCGCGCTAAGAGTCGCCTATGATCAAGAGCTTACGGAACTTTCGGCCGCTCTCGGAGAAACCCAGGAAGTGGCCTTTTTCCCGCCCATGACAGGCGGCTGAGATGGAGATCCGCGTCGAGGCCGCCCCCTTTGACCCCGGCGAGATTCTCTCAGCATTCACGGCGCGCCAGACCCATGCTGGCGCCGTCGTCAGTTTCACGGGCCTCACGCGCGATCTCGGCGGCACCCTCCAAAAGATGGAGATCGAGCACTACCCGGGCATGACCGAAAAGGCCCTGACCGACATTGCCTCGGAGGCGCTAACCCGTTGGGGTCTCGAGGATATCCTGATCCTTCACCGCCATGGGGCCCTCCACCCGCAAGAGCCCATCATGATGGTCGCCACCGCCGCGCGCCACCGCAAGGGCGCCTTCGAGGCCGCCGATTTCCTGATGGACTACCTCAAATCCCGCGCCCCGTTCTGGAAAAAGGAAGTCACGTCAGACAGCGCCGCCTGGGTCAATGCCAAGGACGATGACGAGACCGCCCTAACCCGTTGGCAGTAAAGCACAAACGCTTCACCTTTCCCCAAATACTCCCGCCGGAGGCATCCCGTCGTCCCACCGCGGAGGGGCACAATCAAACGCACGACCCCAGCCCCAAGCCCGCGCGCAGCGCGCCACCGAAGGCGCAAGCGTCAGCGCCGCGGGGAGGCGGGCGGGCCCGGTCTCAGAGCACGCACATCACGCGTTTTGACGCTCAATGTAGGACCTCAGCTCCTCGGCCTCTTGCCGTGCATCACGGAGCCCGTCCATGGCCGCACGCAGCTCGGCCTCCGTCTGGGTCAGCTGGTTGGTGATCTCCGCCTCGCGCTGCTGGAGATACGTGATCGCCTGATCCCGCGTCTCCTCCGCCTCATGAAGCTGCTGCGCCATCCGGTCGAGCTCCCCGACGTCAGAGCGGCTGACCCGCGTGAAGCGGTTCACCAGCCAGCTCGCAAACCACCCCAGCGCGAATGCCACAAAAAGGATCACCGCCGTCGCGAAGATAAGCTCGCCTCTATTCATCTGCTGTCTCCTCTTCCGCGGCGCCGTCACCCGTCGTGAGCTCTTCCGCTGAAACCAGCCGGAACTCGATCCGCCGGTTTTCCTCGCGGCCCTCTTCGGTCTCATTATCCGCGATCGGTTGATCCTCGCCAAAGCCCCGCGGGTAAAGGCCCGGCCAAGCGATCCGCTTGGACCGGAGCGCAGTCACCACGGCCTCGGCGCGCGATTGGCTCAGCGCCATGTTCATGACTTCGCGACCCTGGCTGTCGGTGTGACCCTCGATCATCATCTCGAATTCCGGGCACTCTTCCAGCACCAGCGCGATCGCCCCGATGGTCTCGAGGCTGTCGGCATCAAGATCAGCAGAGCCGGGTTCAAATGTCAGCTTTCGCGCGGCGGTTATGGCGGTGATGCTGGCCAGACAATCCTCTGGCGTCGGAATGTTGGCCAGCGGGTCGAGCTCTTCGCGATAGACCACCGAGATGGAGAAATCCTGCCCCTCCCCCAGCTGGTCCGAGAGGATCTGTGCGATGCGCGCTTGGGCCTCCTGATTGCCGGTATCGCCGCGCACGGCCAGCGTCTCCGACGATACTTCAACCGATCCGAAATCAAGCTCCGAGAGCGCCGCAAGGCCCGCCAGCGTCCGCAGCGACCAGCCGCTCGGAAGATCGCTGTGAGGCTCCGTCGCGAGATAGGCCTGCCCCGCTCCGAAACGGGCCTTGGCATAGGTCTCGACCGCCGTTTCCGCGAGCCCGTCCCCCACATTGCCGCGCATCTGGACCTGGCCTTCCGGGCTCTTGGTGGCCGAGAATAGCGCGGGGCCCTGTTCGGTGACCACCACGGGTGCGGGCAGCTTCGCGGTCATACCAAAGAGATCTGGCAAAGCCGCCTCAAGCTCCGCGGCCACGCGGTCAAAAAGCGCCTGATCGGTCCCAACCGTTCCCACGAGCGAGACGGCTGTATCGCTCACCGTCACGGTGCCAGAGCCGAGCGCGCCCACCGCCTCGATGCTCGCGCGCGCCGCATCACCCCAAAGCGTTGTTGGCGTGCCAAGCCCGATCCGGCACTCGGACTTACCCTCAAAGCCCGCCTCCACGGCGGCGGCGAGGATCATCTCCAGCGCCTCTTCGGTATCGGCGGCACAGCTGTCAAAGCGGGCCCCGTCGCCATCGATGAGAAACCGCATCGTAAAGGGCGTGATGACGGGGCGGGGTGCCGTGATGCGCACGGCAGCGCGCAGGCCCTCCGGCGCGGCGCGAGACAGCTCTGCCTGCAGCCGGTCGCTCTCATTGGCGGTCTCGGCTGCGGCCGTGATCTCCACGCGTTCTGCGCTCACCGAAATCTTCGAGCGGGGCAGCTGTTCGAGCGCCGACATCCCGTATCCAAGCGCCTGAAACCAGCCGTCCGGTGTGCTGTAGTCAGCGACTTCGAGAAGATCGGTGATGGGCGCGCCATCGGCCACGCGTTCCACGTCTCGCAAAACAGCGGCGCGGTTGGTCTCCGCCGGAATGAGGCCGATGAGGGAAATTCCCGCCTCGTTGCGCAGGATCTCCACCGAGAATTCAGGGGCCACCCGCTGCCCGGTCTCCGTGACGCGCATGTTGTCGATCACGCGGGCAGCGTCCACCACAGCACCGGCGGCGGCGAGCGCGCGGAAACGATCCGCCTCCGAGGGGGCCTCACCGGAGACGACGACCTGCAGACCGTCTGCCTCCACCTCGGCCCAGTCATGGCCGCGCAGCTTCAACTCAAAATCCACGCCACGCGCACTCGACCGCTCAAGCGCGCCCACGGAAGCGCCCGCCGCGAGAAAGGCCCCGCCTGCTGCGGCGCCAAAGGCTACCACAAGGGGTATGATCGTAGACAGTCTCATGGGTGCGAATTCTCCCTCATCGCTCCATAAGCGCAGGCCCGGCGCTCTTCAACGATGCCCGCCTCACAGCAAAAGCGCGATGGCAAAAATCAGCGCGGGGATCAGACCCGCATCGCGGTTTGACCGAAAGAGCATCATGCAGCGCTCTGGGTCGTCCATGTCAAAACGCCCAAGCTGCCAGGTCAGGTGCCAGCCCATGGCCCAGGGTGCTGCGAGCGCGAGGATGAGCACGAGGGGTGGCGCATCGATGAGCGCGGAGATGATGCTCACCCCCATGAGCGTCACCGTGGACACGATAAACCGGCGCAGCCAGCGCGGCGTGTCCTCGGCAAAGAGGCGCGCGGTGGATTTCACCCCGATGAGGGCGTCATCCTCGGTGTCCTGATGGGCATAGATCGTGTCGTAAAAGAGCGTCCATGCGATCCCCGCGAGGTAAAGCCCGAAGGCCGGCCACCCCAGCGATCCGGTATGGGCCGTCCACGCCAGAAGCGCGCCCCAGTTGAAGGCGAGCCCCAGAAAGACCTGCGGCCACCACGTGAAGCGTTTCGCAAAGGGGTAGATCGCCACAAAAACGAGGGAGGCGAGCCCCACCAGCACCGTGGCGTCCGAGTATGTGAGCAGGATCCCGAACGCGAGGAGCGCCTGCACCACCATCCAGATCACCGCGCCACGCACGCTCACTGCGCCCGACGGGATCGGCCGCGAGCGGGTGCGCGCGACTTCCGCGTCAAACTTCCGGTCGGTGATGTCGTTCCACGTGCAGCCCGCCCCGCGCATCAGGAAAGCGCCGATGGCGCAACCTGCCACGATCCAGAGGTCCCAGAGGCGCGGGCCTGTTGCGAGCGCGGCAAGCCCGACCCCCCAAAGGCACGGGATCAAAAGCAGCCATGTGCCCGCGGGACGATCCGCGCGCGAGAGCCTAAGATACGGCTTCGCCCAGTCAGGCGCATAGGCATCCACCCAATTGCCCGAGACCGCATCGGCCACTTGGCCATCGCTGCCAGCTTTCATAGATTGCGCTCCATGGCCCACATCGTCCGCCTCTATGTAGATCAACCACTTGGGGCCGGGCAATCGGATCCCCCTTCAATTCAGCTCGACCGGGATCAGGCCAATCGCCTGTTCAACGTGATGCGGCTGGGGGTGGGTGCCGAACTGCGCCTCTTTAACGGGTCTGACGGCGAATGGCGCGGCCGCGTCACGGAGGCGGGAAAGCGCTCCGGCACCGTGGCGCTGGAGGAGCAGACCGCGCCGCAGCGGATGCCACCCGATCTCTGGCTCCTCTTTGCGCCGATCAAGAAGGACCGCACCGACTTCATCGTGGAGAAAGCGGCAGAGCTCGGGGCCGCGCGGATCATGCCGGTGCAGACCGACTTCACCAATGCGGAGCGGATCCGGCAGGACAGGCTCGCCGCCCATGCGGTGGCTGCCGCCGAGCAATGCGGCGGCACCTACGTGCCCGAGGTTGCCCCGCTGGAAAAGCTCTCCAGACTCCTCGATAACTGGCCAGAGGGACGCGCGCTCATGTTCTGCGACGAAGCGGCAGACGCAGGGAGGCTGCCAGACATACGAGGCCCGTGGGCCATCGTCATCGGGCCCGAGGGCGGCTTTTCCGAGGCGGAGCGCACGCGTCTGGCCAGCATCGGCCACACGGTGAGCCTCGGGCCGCGCATCCTGCGGGCCGACACCGCCGCCGTTGCGGCCCTCACACTCTGGCAATCGCAATTGGGAGACTGGTCATGATCCGCCCCGAAGCCAAAGAGGCCATCCTCGAATGGAAGGAGATCATCGCCGGGGGCGCGCTGACGATCATCGGCGGCAATTGGGTGGTGAACGGGCACACGCTTCAGCCCGTCCTTGGGGGGCTGATGGGCCTCCTCGGGCTCGCGCTGATCTTCATCGGGTGGCGGCGGGTGCGGTTTCCCATGGGGGGCACCGGCCCCGGCATGGTGGAGGTCACAGAGCGCCAGATCACTTACATGACCGCCATGGGCGGCGGTGCGGTGGCGATCGACGGGCTCAACCGTGTGGAGGTCAAGACGGGTGCCTCCGGCATCCAATGGGTCTTTAGCGCGGGGCCGGGTGAGACGCTCACGATCCCCGGAGATGCGAAGGGGGCCGAGGCGCTCTTTGACGCGCTCGTCTCGCTGCCGGGCATCAACTACGATCAGGCGATGCGGGCCGCCCGCGCGCCGGGCTCACTCGCCCAGGGGCCCGATAGCTTCCTCATCTGGCAAAAGGATCGCAAGGCGCTGCACTGAGCGCGTCTAGCGCCAGCTTGCAGGGTCTTGTCCAAAATAGGCGGCCAGTTCGCGGTAGATCTCAGGCTCCTCGCGCATAAGATCCCGCGGCGTTTCAAAGAACGCTTCGACAGCCACAGCAAAGAGCTCCTCCGGGGCAGTGGCACCGTAGGGGTCGAGAAAGGGCACCTTTCCGATCTCGAGCAGGCGATTGCTGCGCCGGTAGGCATCGTCAAAGGCCTCGATCCATGCTGCGCGCCGGGCCCCCACAACGGGGATGCCATCGGTGGCCCCGCTCAGATCATCGAGCTGATGCGCAAACTCGTGAAAGACGACGTTCTTCCCGTCCCCGTCATCGAGCGCGCCTGCCTCTGTGTCCTGCCACGAGAGAATCACGGGGCCGCGGGACCAGCTCTCTCCGATGCGGATGCTGTCGGCCTCGGTCACGACGTAGCCGTCCTGCACCGGTTGGCGCGAGCGGAAGGCCGCCGGGTAGATCACCACCGTGCGCAGTGTCTCGTACCAGGCGTCATTACACGCCACGAGAAGACAAGCCTGCGCGGCGATGGAGAGGCGCATGTCGTCGTGCACCTCAAGCCCACCCGCACCATGAAACTGCACCTGGTCGAGAAAAAGCGTGATCTTCCCCTCGAGCCGCACGCGCAGGGCAGGGGGCATGGCGGCGACGAGCGGTACGCTGCCTTCCACAACCCCCCGCGCCTCCGGCGAAAGGGCCGTCGCCAGAAGAGCGGTCCGGTGGGCTCTGAGGCGGGCCGCGCGCCACTGCCACAGCGCCAGAGGCACGGCAATCGCAAGAAAGAACAGAAGCCAAATCATGGGCTTCTCTAGCCCGGCACGCGCCCGGCGAACAGAAGCTGCGCATTGACTCTCACGCCCCCTCCCGCCACGTCTGACAGGCACGCCCACCAGACGATCGGAGCCAGCGCCCCCATGTCCATCCCACAATCCGGCGGAGGCCCGATCGAAAGCTTTGCAGACCTCGCGGGGTATCTCGAGGCTGGTTGCAAGCCAAAGGATGCCTGGCGCATCGGCACCGAGCACGAGAAATTCGGCTACGACGCCAAGACGCGGATGCCGCTGCCTTATGACGGGCCTTGCTCCATCAAGGCGATGCTCGAAGGGCTGCGGGATGGGTTCGGCTGGAGCCCGTTGGAAGAGGGCGGCCACCTCATCGGTCTCGAGAAGGACGGCGCCAACATCTCCCTCGAACCCGGTGGGCAGCTGGAGCTCTCTGGCGCGCCGCTCGTAACCATCCACGAGACCTGCGACGAGGTGAACAGCCACCTGGCCGAGGTGCGCGACGTGGCCGACCGCATCGGGGCGCGCTTCATAGGGCTTGGGGCCGCACCCGAATGGACCCACGAGCAGATGCCCATGATGCCCAAGGGGCGCTACAAGCTCATGGACAGCTACATGGGCAAGGTGGGCACCACCGGCACATGGATGATGCGGCGCACCTGCACGGTGCAGGTCAATCTGGATTTCTCGTCCGAGGCCGACATGGTGCAAAAGCTGCGCGTGGCCTTCGCTTTGCAGCCGATTGCGACAGCTCTTTTTTCTAATTCGCCGTTTTGGGAGGGGAAGCCCAACGGGCACAAGTCTTGGCGCTCCCGCATCTGGCGCGATCTCGACGCCTCCCGCACGGGCATGCTCCCCTTTGTGTTCGAGGATGGTTTCGGGTTTGAGCGGTGGGCGGACTACGCGCTCGACGTGCCGATGTACTTTGTCTACCGCGACGGGAAATACATCGACGCGTTGGGCCAGAGCTTTCGCGACTTCCTGAAGGGCGAGCTCCCCGCGCTGCCGGGTGAGACACCGACGCTCAGCGATTGGGCCGATCACCTCACCACCATCTTTCCCGATGCACGCATTAAGAAATTTATGGAAATGCGCGGGGCGGATGGTGGGCCGTGGCGGCGGCTCTGCGCCCTGCCGGCGCTCTGGGTCGGTTTGATGTATGACCAAGCCGCCCTCGATGCGGCCTGGGACATTTGCAAAACCTGGACGGAAGAAGAGCGGGAAGCGCTGCGCCTCGGGGCGGCGAAAGAGGGTCTGCG